>NZ_BAABJZ010000098.1:0-98292 GCF_039543565.1 Ferrimonas pelagia
AGCACGCTGTCGGTGCGAAATTGACGGCTTAGATTGTCCAGTTTAATCATCTATCTATTCCTTGATACGGCGTTAGGAACATTTGTGTTCTTGTTGTTCTTTTAGGCGGCGTTAACCCGAGTCGGGCTCAGGTTAACGCCGTTGTTTATCCGCATTGCGGCGACACTCCGCCGCATTCGCGTTTGCTTCGTAGGGGGCTTCGCAGCGTAAGCCACCGGCTTTGGCCTCATAGCCGACCGTTCTGGCGGCAGGTTACGCCGCTGCGCGGCTCACCGTGCCCGACGAAACGGTTAGCCGTGCTTTATTCATCCCGCAACGTCAGCGCCGGGCGCTGGCGAGCGGTATTGAGTGCCAGTGCTGAGACGGTTGCGACGGTGATGGCCAGTACGACGACGGTCGCCGCGGGGAACCACCACCACGCCAGCTCGACTCGGTGCAGGAAGTGCTCCAGCCACCGATTTAAGCCCCAATGGGCCAAGGGCCAGGCCAGCAAACTGCCCAGCGCCACCAGAGCGACAAACTCTTTGTTGATCAAGGCGACGATGCTGGCGTAACTGCTGCCGAGCACCTTGCGCATGGCGATCTCCTTGCTGCGGCGCTCACAGCTGAAAGCGGCCAGGCCGAATAGGCCAATAACGGTGAGAGTAAGGGCCACTGCGGTCATCGACAGCAGCAAGACAAACTGACGTCGCTGCTGATCAAATTGGGCCTGGTAGATGGCGTCCAAAAAGCGAATGTCCAGATCAAATCCTGCTGGCAGCGGGCGCTGGAGGGTGCGGCGCAATTCGGACAGCTGTTGCGGTGAAATGGCTTCTTTCAGTTGCACCACGGCATCAACGCTGCCCAGAGCACTGTGGCTATGGGTAAAAAACAGCGGAATGGTGTCATCAAGATCTGGCCCAGCCTTGTAGTCTTCGACCACACCCACGATGGTGCCGGTAAGCTCACCCAACTGCCACACCTGATGAAGGGCGTCTTGGGGCTCGGCAAAGCCTGCCGCTAAGGCGGCCTGGCGGTTAAGGATAATGCCCACGGTCTTGGCATCGGGATCGTAGCGATCGCCGCGAAACTCGGCCGAGAAATCCCGCCCGGCGATCAGTTCCAGGCCTAAGGCAGCGGCAAGATCGTCGTAGCCCATCTTCATGATGATGCCGTCGATCTGCTCACCATTACTGTTGGCTGAGCGGCGCATATTGAATTGCCGTGTCGGATCTTTGTCCATCAAGGTCCAATGAGATACCAGTTCGGTGGTGTGCAATACACGGCCAAAGTTATCTGCGCTTCGCAGCAGTCCGTTGGGCAGATCGCGGATCACCAAACGTTGCTCCTTGCTGTAACCCAAGGGTTGGCTTTGCAGCAGCAGAAGCTGGGCGATCACACCGAAGCTGGCGACGATCAGGCCGATACTGATGGCGCTTTGCAGGCCGATCAGCAAACGGCGGGTGCGCAGTGCGCCGTGTCCGGAGGTGAGATCGCCCGACAGCACGCGAGCGCTATTGAACGACGATAAATACAGTGCCGGGTAGGCACCAGCCAGCAAGCCGACGGCTAAGACCATGGTGAGCAGAAGGGGGCCGACATCGCCCAGGTAGTGGATATCCAGCGCGCTGTTCATCAGACGATTGAAATGGGGCAGCGCCAGCTCTGCCCAGACGCACGCCAACAGAGCCGCCGTTGCGGTCAGTAACAGTGCTTCAAACAGAAACTGGCTGATCAACTGACGACGGTTGGCACCCAGGGCTTTGCGCACGCCCACCTCTTTGGCTCGTAGGCCAGCACGAGCGGTGCTTAGGTTCACGAAGTTAAAGGTGGCGATCAGCAACACGCACAGCGAAAGGCCGATGGCGGTATAGACCGCCTGGGCCGATCCGCCGGATTTCAGAGGAAAGGGCGTATTGGAGTGCAGGTGGATATCGGTGATGGGTTGCAGTTCCAGGGTAAAACTGGGCTCTTGCGGGCCAGCAAAATCGTATAGCTTTTCGGTGAGCAGTTCAGCCAGTTGTTTGGCGTCAGTGCCACTCGGTGTTTGCAGGTAGAGGTTGAGGTTTTGGTTGTCCTGGGACTCTAGGACATGACCATTACGTGGCCACCAGGTCTCAAAGCCGATAAAGCCTTGCAGTGGCAAGTGGGTGTTGTCCGGTAGATCGGCGAATACCGCGGATACCGTCAAGGGGGTGTTGCCCCACAACAGGGTTTCCCCCACCACTTGCTCCGCCCCAAACAATCGATTGGCCTGACGTTGTGACAAAGCCACCTGATTGGGTTCATCAAAGGTTTGCTGGAGATCGCCATGCAACGCCGTGATCGCAAACAGCGATAACAACGACTCATCAACAACAAAGTAGTCTCTCGCGAAAAAGCGTTCGCTATCGCGTTGCAGGGCGCTGCCAAAGTGGTGCATGGCCAGCAGGTGCTTAAGCTCTGACTGCTGACGTAAGAACTCGGCCACCGGCCCGCTGAAGTTGGCACTGCGTTTACCACTTTGGGGATCGCTCACCACCAATCGATAGGAGTTGTCCACATTGGGATGAAAGCGGTCGTAACTCAGCTCAAAGCGCACCCATAAGGCGATAAGCAGCGCTGCTGTCAGCCCCAGAGACAACCCCAGCAGATTCAATCCAGTATGCAGCTTTTGTTTCAGCAGCGCGCGAACTGCCGTGGTCAGGTAATTCTTGAGTATGGAGAGGGTCGCATTAGGCATATTGCTTCACCTCGGCTGGCGTGTCGGCGACGATCTGGCCATCGCGCATGCGCACGGTGCGGCTGGCGTAGCTGGCGTCCTCGTCTGAGTGAGTCACCATGATGATGGTGGTGCCGGCGCGGTTGAGCTCGCACAACAGGTTCATCACCGCCTCACTGTTTTGTGAGTCGAGATTGCCGGTGGGCTCATCGGCGAGGATCAAGGCCGGCTGGATGATCAGCGCGCGGGCCACGGCGACCCGCTGCTGCTGACCGCCGGACAGTTGCTGCGGCAGATGATCGCGCCGATGGGCGATCTGCATCTGCGCCAAGATGGCTTCGACCCGCTGCTTGCGCTCGCGGCCGGGCACGTTTTGATACAGCAGCGGCAGCTCGACGTTCTGATAGACGGTCAGCTCGTCGATGAGATTAAAGCTTTGAAACACGAAACCCAGGTTTTGTTTGCGCAGTTTGGCCAGGGCTTTCTCGCTGTCGTTGGCGATGTCCTTCTGCGCAAACCAGTAGGCTCCTGAGGTGGGGCTGTCCAGCATGCCCAGCACATTGAGCAGGGTGGATTTGCCGCAGCCCGAAGGCCCCATGATGGCGACAAACTCGCCTTGGTTTACGGTCAGGTTGATGCCGTTGAGCGCGGTGGTCAGCACGCTGTCGGTGCGAAATTGACGGCTTAGGTTGTCCAGTTTGATCATGAGTCCGTTCCTTTACTGGCTAAGTTGAAGTTGTTGAATATCTTGCAGGTTCTGATAGCTGGAGATCACCACCTGGTCGCCGGATTGCAGTCCGCTGAGCACTTCTAGGTGACTGCCGCTCTGCCGACCGAGGCGGATCTCCCGGCGCGTGGCGGTTTTGCCATTGGCGTCCAGAACGAAGATCCAGTGGCCGCCGGTGTGGTGGGTGAAGGCCCCTTTGGGCAGCACGAGGGCGTGGGAGCTTTCGCTTTCCATCATCAGGACTAGCGATAGGGTCTGGCCGCGGCGCAGACCCTGCTCGGCGCTGTCATCGACAAAATCCAGCTCGATCTCAAACTGACTGTTGCTGATCCGGCCGGAGATCTTGCTCACCACCAGTTCGCGCCGTTGGCCATCGATCTCGACCCAGGCGCCCATGCCGGTGGCGATCTGGCTCAGGTAAAACTCATCCACTAGGGCGCTGAGCTTGAAGTCACCGGACAGATCCAGCTGGCCTAAGCGCGCACCGCGGCTTTTTGACTCGCCTTGCTCCGCCTCGAGTGAACTGAGAAAGCCGTCGGCGGGCGCGGTGATGGTTAGCCCCTCCAGGTTCTGGCGGGCGATCTGGAGATTGGCGGTGAGCATCTGCGTGCTCTCCTCCAATTGGCGGATCTGTTGTTCGCGCAGCGCTTTATCCTGGGATTGTTTGGCCAGCACCAGCTCGCGCCGAGTCTGGTAGTAGGTGAGCGAATCGCGGATCTGTTCCATCGCTTCGGTCGAGATAAAATCCGACGCTTTGAGTTGTTCGTACTGGCGGATCTGCCGGCTCAGGGTGCGGATCTGATGATCGATCTCCAGCAACTGAGTGCGGATATTGAGTCGCTCGGTGTCCATCGCCATGCGGGTGTTGGACAGGTTATTGAGCTGCTCGGCCACATCCGCTTCCCGACTCATTACGTTCAGTTGCAGGCTGGAGTTGGACAGCACCACCAGCGGCTGGCCCTGAGTGACCATGATCCCCGGCTCCACCAGGCGTTGCTCGACCCGGCCCCCTTCGATGGCATCTAGGTAGATGGTGCGCCGTGGCACTACGGTACCGCGCAATGAAATGGATTGGGCCAGGCTGTCCTGGCTGACTGTCGCCAGTTGCACGCTGTTGGCTGGCAAAGTCAGGCGCTTGCCGCCGGGGGCGTTTTGAAAGGCGCGGGCGCTGGCCAAGGCCAGGATCACGATGGCTGCGGCGATGGCGGGCTTGGCAAAGCGACGGGCCAGAGAAGGTCGGGCGATCTGCGTGTCCATGGGGGCGATGTCCTTATCGTTCATTTTGGGGCTCGGCCAGTGTGTGCCGGGCGTCTGTCTAAAGAACTGCCAATAGTGTGCCAATTTTAAAATGCCAATTAAAACAATGGTGTATGGCGGAGGGCGTTTGGCGGCGAGGTTGAGGTGTTCGCAACTGAACACTTAGGTGTTCGAATTCGAACAGTTGGAAATTCAATATGTTGCATTAAGATAGAGGTCACTGAGCCCGTTTAGAGACGCCAACATGAGTCGCCGCCTTTCGCCCAGCCCCAGCAAAGTACTGGTGGTGGACGACAATCCGGATATCCTGATCGCCGCCCGCATGGTGCTTAAGCGCCATTTCAGTCAGGTCAAGACCACGGACGATCCCGCCCGACTGGGGCCGCTGATGGCCGAGCAGGGCTTTGACTTGGTGCTGCTGGATATGAACTTCCGTCGTGATCAGGCCAGCGGCGAGGAGGGCATGGCCCTACTGGCTCAGTTGCGCCGCGACCATCCGGCCACCGCCGTGGTGATGATGACCGCCTATGGCGAGTTAGAGCTGGCGGTGCGGGCGATGAAAGCCGGCGCAGCGGACTTTGTCACCAAGCCTTGGGACAATGACCGGCTGCTGGCGACGCTGCAAAGCGCCGATCCCGCCTCTGGCGTATCCGAGACACATGCCGTTACCCCTGCCCGTCCCACGGCGCCAATGCAGAGTCGGTTGCTGGGACACAGTCCCGCGATGCAACGAGTCATGGAGACCATCGAGATGGTGGCGCCGACCGAGGCCAATGTGCTGATCCTCGGCGAGAGTGGCACCGGCAAGGCGGTGGTGGCGGACGCGATCCACGCCCAGTCCGCCCGCGCGGGTGGCCCCATGGTCAACGTCGACATGGGCACCCTGAGTGACAGCCTGATGGGCTCCGAGCTGTTTGGTCATGTTAAAGGGGCCTTTACCGACGCCAAGTCGGATCGCACCGGGCGGTTTGAAGCGGCCCGCGGCGGCACCCTGTTTCTCGATGAGCTGGGCAACCTGCCGTTGGCGCAGCAAAGCCAGCTGCTCACCGCCATTCAAAACCGCCAGATCCAGCCGGTGGGCGCCAATCGCGTGATCGACACCGACATTCGGCTGGTGTGCGCCACCAATGACGATCTCAACGCGCGGGTGGCGGCAGGCAGCTTCCGTCAGGATCTGCTCTATCGGATCAACACTGTGGTGATCGCACTTCCGCCACTGCGCCAGCGTCAGGAGGATATCCCGCTGTTGGCTGAGCACTTTTTGCGCCTCTATCAGCAGCAGTACGGGCGACCCGAGCGGGCACTGACTGCCGCCGATATCGACCAATTGCGGACTTACCCTTGGCCGGGCAATGTGCGGGAGCTGGCCCACGCCATGGAGCGACTGGTGATCCTCTCCGGCACCGGGGCGCTCAACCTAGCGCTGCTGGAGCTGAGCGCTGTGGCGGGGGCGGCAAGCGCTCAGGCCAACGCCGGGGTGGATCTGGACAGCCTGGATCTGGCCGCGCTGGAGCAGTTGGCGATCGAAAAGGCCTTGCACGGCCATCAGGGCAACATCAGCCGGGCGGCCAAGGCGCTGGGGCTGACCCGGGCCGCGCTGTACCGCAGGATGGAAAAATATGGACTCTAACAAGGCGCGTGTGGATAGGACGTTGCTGCTGGAGCAGCTGGGGCTGGTTGGCCTGATCGGCGCCAGTGTCGCCTTGGCCCTGACGACGGAGTACGTCATGCCGTTGGTGCTGTTGCTGGGGTTGGGGCTGTTGCTGTTGTGGCAGATGCAGCGCCGAGCGGGGCGGGGCCGGCAGCGTCATGAGCAGTGGCTGGCCGCCGCACTGGCGGGCGATCTGCCGCTGACGGAGATCGGCGATATGTCGGTGCAGCGCCAGATCGCGCGGCTGAAACGGCGCAACGAGGGGCATCAGGCCAAGGAGGAGCAGCAGCGGCTGTTTCTCGATGCCATCCTGCAGCATCTGGATCTCGCCGTACTGGTGCTGGATCAGCAGGGCAATATCGTGCGCCACAATCGGGCCTGGCTCACCTTGTTGGGAGGGCACAGCCCGGCTGATCTGGCCGGATTGGCGGCGGAGGCTGCGCCGCTGCGTCGCTGGCTGGGGGAGGCTGAGCCCAGTCCCCGCGCCCTGCTGCAGTGGCAGCACCGGCCGCTGCTGGCGTGCTTGAGTCGCTGCCAGATCCAGGGGCAGTCGCTGCGGGTGATCACCCTGCAGAGCATCGCCGCCGAGTTGGCTGCGCAGGAGCAGCGGGCCTGGCAGCAGATGGTGCGGGTGCTGACCCATGAGATCCGCAACTCCATCACCCCCATCGCCTCGCTGGCGGGCAGCGCGCAAGCCTTGGTGTCCGCAGACGCGGCGCTGGATAGAGAAGAGCGCGAGGATCTGGCCCAGGCGTTGGCCACCGTCGAGCGTCGCGCCCGCGCTTTGGGCCGCTTTATCAACGACTACCAACAGCTGGCTCAGGTGCCCAAACCGGAACAAGAGCGGCTGAATGTGGCGGATTGGCTCAGTGAGGGCGTCGGCCTGATGCAGGGCGAGTTAGCGGGGATCGACACCGAGCTTGAGATCGCCGAGGGGCTGGTTCTGACTGCGGATCGCACCTTGTTAGATCAGCTGCTGATCAACCTGCTGCGCAATGCCATTGAGGCGGTGAGGGGGCAACCCGAACCTAAGATCACGCTGACGGCGTTGCGCGATGCGGAGAGCCGGGTGGTGGTGCAACTGCAGGATAATGGGATCGGGGTGGCGCCAGAGGCGGAGGCGAACCTGTTTGTGCCGTTTTTCTCCACCAAACCCGGCGGCTCCGGGATCGGCCTGAGCCTGGCACGGCAGATCATGCAGGCGCACGGCGGTGAGATCTACGCCGGCAATGGGCGCGCGCCCCAGCCGGGATTTCTGATCACCCTGCGTTTTCGTTAACGCCGGCGCACGACGTCACGCGCCCACTGGGCTTGGGTTTTCTAAGCTATAGAGAGCTCGCCGGTGGCCAGGTTTGGCGCTTGTCACGACAAAGGTCTATCCACGGCGGGGAAAAACCGGATAATGCCGGCTGATCTTAACTGTGGGAGCGCCAATGCGTCTGGATAAATACCTCACTAGTTCAACTGAACTGACTCGAACCCTGGCCAAGCGAGAGCTGAAGGCTGGGCAAGTGACTTGCGATGGCGTGGTGATCAAAGATCCTAGCTTTAAGGTGCCACAGCAAGCGCAAGTGAGCTGGCGCGGCCAGACCTTGGGCCTTATCGGCACCCGCTACCTGATGCTGCACAAACCGGCGGAGTTCCTCTGCTCCAACGTGGATGAGCTGTATCCCTCGGTGTTGAATTTGATCGAGCTGCCCAAGCGGGAGGATCTGCGGATCGCTGGACGTTTGGATGCGGACACGACCGGGTTGGTGCTGCTGTCCGAAGACGGCACCTGGTGTCACAACATCACCTCCCCTCGGCGCGAGTGCAGTAAGCGATACCGCACCTGGCTGGCGGAGCCGTTGGTGGCTGACGCCGAGGCGCGCCTGGCTGAGGGCATTGAGCTGCATGGCGACGGGCTGACCCGGCCGGCGCAGCTGGAGCGGATCAGCGAGACCGAGGTGCTGTTGACCATTCATGAAGGCAAGTACCACCAGGTCAAGCGCATGTTCGCAGCGCTGGGTAACCGGGTCGTGGGCTTGCATCGCGAAGCGGTTGGCCCCGTCGAGCTGGACGAGCTGCTGGCGCCAGGCGAATGGCGTGAGTTGACGGCACAGGAGATCGCCGCATTCCGTTGAACCGGTCCGTTCTGTACTAATCTTCAAGATCGAGGTGGTGTGGGGGACTTCTCCATGTTTACTCTAAGATCAAGGGGATAACTATGTACAAGAAGGTGTTGCCCGTCTTAGCTTTGTGTTCGGCTCTGCCCCTTAGGGCGGCGGAGCCTTTGTTGGATGCGTCTGATCCCGACCGTTTGGTCGAGCTGCTGCGGGCGTACGGTTACGCGGTGGTCGACGCCGATCCACAAGGGGATCCGATGATCGTTGGCCGCCATCGCGGCACGGCCTACGGCGTCCTGTTTTACAGCTGTGAACAGGGTAAAAACTGCCGCGAGGTGTTGTTCAGCTCGTCATGGCAGCGCGGCGATAGCGATATCGCGGTGGAAACCATCAATCTATGGAATCAACAAACCCGCTTTGGTAAAGCCTACTTGGACGAGGTCGGCGATCCCTCGGTGGAGATGGCCGTCAATCTGTACCGCGGGGTCTCCAGCGATAACCTCAAAGACACCATGGATTGGTGGTTTACCGTGATGAAGGACTTTGAATCCACCATGGAGCAACTCAACTAGGGCAGCACGGCGCGAGTCTGGTGGCCAAGTCGGCACTGAGGCGATGGTGTCGTGGGGCGCCCATGGCGCCATCGCCATCGAACGCCTGCTCCAGCCAATCCCATTGCCCTTGCTGATCTTGCCGCCAAAGGGTACTGAGCCGAGTGCCATATTGCGGGGTGTGGATAAAGATCGGCGACAGTTGGCGCTCCAGCGTCAGTCCGACGCCGGTCTCTGGCAGGGCGTGATCGGGCGCCGGTTGCGGATCGCGCAATAAGGCCAGCAGGGCCGATAACGACTCGCCTTGAGCCAGCCCCCGTTGCAGGCCCTGTTTGAGCCGTTGCACCTTGGGCCAAGGGGTGTCGAGCAGGTGATTGCACAAGCCATACACGCCGGGGCTAAGCGAGTGGATCTGGCCTTGGCGATTGCTGAAATAACACAGTCCATTGCTGTCGCCCAGCAGCAGGTTGAAGCCGGCGTAGCGCTGGGCTCGCGGCTGCAACTGCTGCAGATATCCTCGTGCGTCTTGATTGCCTGCCAGATAGTGACAGATCAGATCGCCCCGGCTGGGGCCACCGGTTTGCGCCGGCACCTCGCGGTAATTGGTCAGCAGTCCCCAGCGCCCGCCCGCTCCTACCCCCATCCAAGTGCCGCCCGCTTGCTGGTCGCGTCCGGCAAAGATCGGCACGGTGCCGGGCCAGCGGTGTGCGGGCTCGCTGGGGCGCGCATAGAACTCATCCCGATTCGCCAGTAGCCAGAGCGGGATGGGTTGATCAGGTTGCCATTGAAACGCGACTAAACACACGCTGCTCTCCTTGCTTGATGATCTTTGGCCAGCCGACGAGCGGCAGGGCCTGTGCGATGGGGGCAATGGCAGGGGGGCGATCCTGATCCCCTGCTAGGCTTAGTCGGTGTCCAACAGTAGGAGTCGACGATGGAAGCAGCCGTCATTTGGGAATGGGTCGGGTATGCGGCCTCCCTTCTTGTGGCCATCTCACTGATGATGTCCGAGATAAAAAAGCTGCGCTGGTGGAACCTGTGCGGCGCCGCGTTGTTTGTGGCCTATGGTTTGGCGATCTCTGCCTATCCGGTCGCCTTGGTCAACGGATTCATTGTGCTGATCAATATCTATTATCTGCATAAGATCTACAGCTACGAGCAGGCCGATCGCTGAAAGGCACCATGGCGCAGGAAGTGGTCGGTTTGCTGCGCCACCGGTTCGGATAGCAGCATACTGGTGTGGGTCGCAGGGAGGGTGATGTGATCCTGCATGCCGTCGATCTGGGTTTCACTGATCAGCACGGTTCCATCGCTGTCTGCGCCACCGGCGCCGAGCAGGGTGCCCATGCCGAAGCCGGTGTTGCCAGCGAGGCTGCCCAGTGCCGTTTCGCTGTGCCAGCGGAGGGTTTCATCCTGCAGTAAGCCGTGCTCGGCGGCATTGCCCATCAGTCCGGCCAGATTCCAACCGGCCATCTTCTTGGCCAACATGGCGCCCTGCAGTGGGCTGCCAAGCGTGACGATCCGGCTGCCGGGCGGCAGCGGGTGGCGGTGGGCCAGATGGTAGAGCATGACGCCCCCCAAGCTGTGCCCGACCAGATAGGCCGGTTGTTGCGCTGGGATGCTTTCCAGTACCCGGGAAAACAGAGCGTCGGGATCGATCGCCAGGCTGTTGTAGCTGAGGCACTCGGCCTGCCAGCCGCGCTGCTCAAGCTTGCGCGCCAGCGGCCACATGATGGCGCCGTGCATATACAGTCCGTGTAGCAGTACCACCTTGGCCATGGGAAACCTCCATTAATGCGTCCTAAGCAGACTAACAGCCAAGCGAGAGCACTGTCACCCGCCACGACGGATGCGCCTTCGTGGTGCAATCGCAAAATGTGTGAGCGAGATCGCTTGTCGTGCTGCAGCACTGTCGCTTAATCTGCTTGGGTCTTGATAGAGAGTAACCATGTTTAGCGTAACGTATTATTACGCTCAGTATTGCCAGTCCTAATGGCATCGTTGAGCGTGCCGGCCTAAGCGCTGGAGGATCACCCACGATGCCATTAGGGCTAATTGAACCGACCGAAGGTCGCGGATCAATTGGCAAGTGGTGTGGTGGCGGACGCGCAACCAACTCTCTCTCCTCTTCCCCAATCCCCCGTCCCGACGTCATCCGTTAGCCTAATTAACGAAAGACGACTATGGATCTCAATAAAGTTTTCGGTGCCACCCTGATTGTGGCGGGCACCTCGATTGGGGCAGGCATGCTTGCTCTGCCCATCGCCACCGCTGCCATTGGCTTTTGGCCCGCCCTCGGGATGATGACCGCCCTGTGGCTGTTATCCGGTTACAGTGCTTTGCTGATGCTCGAGGTCAACCTCAAGGTGGGGGCGGGCACCAATCTGCACGGCATGACTGGCCAAGTGCTCGGCCGTGTCGGCCAGGGGATCGCCCTGTTTGCCATGTTGGCGCTGCTGTATGCTTTGACGGCGGCTTACCTGTCGGGCGGCGCCTCCTTGTTGACGCTAAAGCTGGCGAGTTGGCTGAGTCTCAGCGCGGCTCAGTCGGCGTGCTTGTTTGCCCTGCTGTTCGGTGGCGTGGTGGCCTGGGGTGTGCGCGGTATTGATGGCGCTATCCGGCTGTTGTTCGCACTCAAACTGTTGGCCCTTCTGGCGATCCTTTTGGCCTTGTTGCCGCAGATCAGCGCGGTCAATCTGGTGGCCGATCTGGCCAGTCGCGCGCAGGGACAGGGCGCGCTGATCGCGGCGATCCCGGTGATGATCACCTCATTTGGCTTTCATGCGGGCATTCCGCCGCTGGTGCGCTACCTCGATGGCGAGATCCGGGCGCTGCGTCGGGTGTTTCTGCTCGGCTCGGCACTGCCGCTGCTGTGCTACGCCTTGTGGTTGCTGGCGGCGCTGGGAACCACGGCACCAGAGGCGCAGCAAGGCCTGCTGCAAGGCGATGGACTGACGGAATTGATCGCCCTGCTGTCGGCGGCGTCGGGCCAGCGCGGGTTTGGCCAGATCCTGACCCTGTTTGCCGATCTGGCGCTGCTGACCTCCTTTATCGGCGTGACCCTGAGCCTGTTTGAGTATCTGGCGGAGCTGTGTCGTCGGGATCGCTCTTGGTGCGGGCGCGGTCAGACCTGGGTGCTGACGTTTGTGCCGCCCTTATTACTGGCCATCTACCTGCCGGAAGGGTTCGTCGCGGTGTTGGGCTTTGCGGCGATCCCCTTGGTGATCCTGATGGTGGTATTGCCGGCTGCCATGGCGCTTAAGTTGCGCCGAACCCATCCGGGTTACCAGGTCGGTGGAGGCCGCGCTGCACTGGGGCTGAGTGTCACCGCCGGACTTGGCGTGGTCGGCGCGCAATTGCTCACCGCAATGTAATCAAATGTGTCTCTCGGGTTAATTTGAGTCTGGCTCCGTGTTACGTTCGCAGACGGAAGGGCGGTACGCCCAATAGACACGGAGCTTACAATGACAAAAAGGATCCTCCCTCTGATCCTGGCGGTGGCCGGGATCCCTGGAGCGTTGGCGGTTGAGGGGATGTGGCAACCCCATCAATTGCCTGCTCTGGCGGACGACATGAAACAACTCGGGCTGGAGTTGGATGCCAACACCATGGCCGATCTGGGCGCCTTTCCTATGAATGCGGTGATCAACTTCGGTGGCTGCTCGGCCTCGTTTGTCTCGCCCAAGGGGCTGCTGGTCACCAACCATCACTGCGGCTACGGTGCCGTCCAATATCACTCCACCCCGCAGGACAATATTCTCCAGCATGGCTTTTTGGCCGATACCCTGGCCGACGAGAAGCCGCCGGTGCCCGGCTATAAGATCTGGGTGACCGAGTCGATGGTGGAGGTGACCGATAAGGTGATCGATCCCATCGGTCGTAAAGTGCAAGGCGCCGACTATTTCGACGCGGTGGAGCGCAATAAAAAGGCGCTGGTGGCCGATTGCGAGCAGCGCGAAGCGGTGCGCTGTGATGTGAAAAACTTCCACCACGGCGCGCGCTATTTCCTGATCACCGAGCAGGAGATCCAGGATGTCCGTCTGGTCTATACCCCGTCGATGTCGGTGGGCAAGTACGGCGGTGACATCGACAACTGGATGTGGCCGCGCCATACCGGCGATTTTGCCTTCTTCCGCGCCTATGTTGGGCCGGATGGCAAACCGGCGCCCTACAGCGACGACAATGTTCCCTACCAGCCCGAGCGCTTTTTGAAGGTGTCTGCGTCTGGCTTAGGCGACGGTGACTTTGTGATGGTAGCGGGCTATCCGGGCTCGACCGATCGTTACCGGACGGCGGAGGAGGTGGGCTATTACTTTGAGCATTACTATCCGGCGGCCCGGGAGCTGCGCAATGAGTTGATCGCCACCATTGAAACCGGCTCTGAGCCGGGCTCGGCGGAGCGGATCAAGTACGAAAGCACCCTGGCTGGGCTGGCCAACTATGCCAAGAACTTCCAAAGCATGGTGGAAAGCTATGGCAAAACCGGGTTTGGTCCGGCCAAACAGGCCCGTCAGGACGCGTTGTGGACGTGGGTACGCGGTGAGGGCGATCAGGCGGCGAAGTATGGCAACGTCAAGGCGGAGCTGGATCGGCTGATCGATCAGCAGTGGCAGCATCTGGAGCGGGATCTGATCTCCAGTTACTTCCGTTACAATCGCATGACCAGCACTGCGGCGACGTTATATCGCTTGGCCTTGGAGCAGCAGAAGCCGGATCTTGAGCGCAAGAAGGGCTACCAAGAGCGGGACATGGAGAACTTCGTCGCCGGCCTGAAGCGGATGGAGCGGAACTATGATCCGGCGGTGGATAAGGCGATCCTGCATCACCTGCTCAGCCGCTACGATGCGTTACCGCAAGCAGAGCGCCAGCCGGTGATCGATCGGATCTTTGGCCTCAACGGCGAGTCGGATCCGCAGGGGCTGATGACCAAGTTGGACGCCATGTATGCCACCACCCAACTGGGCGATCTCGATGCGCGCTTGGCGTGGCTCGAGCAAGCGCCGGACGCGTTTGAGCAAAGCGCCGATCCCTTCATCCGTTTTGCCGTGGCGAATGCGCCTCACGTGCTGGAGAAGGAGAAGAAGAGCAAGGACATCAACGGTGAACTGTTGAAGGTCCGGCCCAAGTACATGGCCGCCATCATGGCCTATCAGCAAAGCCAGGGGCTGCCGGTGTACGCCGATGCCAACTCCAGCCTGCGACTGAGCTACGGTACGGTGCAAGGCTATAGCCCGCAAGATGGCTTGGTGGCAACGCCGTTTACCACACTGGAAGGCTTGCAGCGTAAGGCGACCGGAGTGGAGCCGTTTGATGCCTCTGCCCAGCAGTTGGCCTTGATCAGCCAGCGTCAATATGGGCCGTACGCGGACAAAGCCGTCGGCTCGGTGCCGGTGAACTTCTTGTCGGATATCGACAGTACCGGCGGCAACTCGGGCTCGGCCACCATGAATGGTCGTGCTGAGCTGGTGGGGCTGCTGTTTGATGGCGTCTATGAAAGCATCATCGCCGATTGGGACTTCAATAAGCAGTTTGCCCGCTCCATTCACGTCGACAGCCGCTACATGCTGTGGGTCATGAAGGAGTTGGACGGTGCCGATAATCTATTGAAAGAGATGGTGATCGTCGATTGAGCTGGCTTCTGCCGGCCAATTGGTCAAACAAGCGGCAAACGGTTGGCTGGGGCTTGCCAAGGGCAGCCTCCAGCCAGTATGTTAGCTCTGTCGCGACCATCGTATAATGGCATTACCTTAGCTTCCCAAGCTAATGACGCGGGTTCGATTCCCGCTGGTCGCTCCAGAATTTGAAAACCCCGAGCCTTTGGCTCGGGGTTTTTGCGTTTCAGTCCCTTGTGCATTGAAAGCGAGGAAGTGTCAGTAAATGGCAAGGGGGCTGACAGGAGTGTAAAGACCCAGCGATCGCGCTCGCAGATCCTTGAGCGGCAATTATTTTGTCCGCGGTGGGCTCGATATACTTTGAACCCAAATCACCCCTATGTAATCAGAGCAGGCGATATGAGTCACAATAATCAATCGGTATGGCTTCGCGGCGCAAGCGCCATGTTACTGCTGGCCGGCGTCGCCGCGTGTCAGCCAGCGGAAGTGGCGCAGGAGTTGCCGCCTCAATGGCAGCACGCCCAATCTCAGTTGGATGACGTCAAGTCGGCCAGTGAGCACGATTACGTCTATCAGCTGGATGACGCCACACTGGTGTCCGCCTACAGCGCCATGCTGCTGAATTATCAATGTCATAGCCTGACCCGGAATGTCCAGGAGCGCCGTGAGATCGAGGCCAGAGCGGCGGAAGCGCTAGAGGACTATCGCCAAGCGCTGTTTACCGCCAACGAGTTTTCCCGTCAGCTTGGGTTGATGCAGATCAACCTGTTGCTGGAGGACAACCGCCTGCGTGGTGAGGGGCCAGATCTGGGGCTGCTGACCGAAGCACAACGCTCCCGCATTAACGGTTTCCACACCTTTGACGATGGCTTGATGGCGAACCCGAGGGACATTGATGCCAGCGTGATCCAGGCGGTGCAACAGTCCGCGCCACAGCATCCGGTGGCCCAGTTGGACTTTGGCACCATCGAGCTGGCGCAACGTTTCCGTACCTTGAGCGCCTATTGGCAGGCGATGGAGACCCACGGGGGGCTGGTTGAGCCAGACTGCGCCGAGGTTGAGGTGTTGCTCGCTCAGGTTGATGCGGCCATCGAAGCGCGCTAAGCCTTCGTTTATCGAGAATGAAAACAGGTGACTGCGGTTGCCTGTTTTTTTTTGCCGCGGCGGCAATGAGCGACCACACTTTCTACTCTGGCAAGCAAGGATAGGGTGGAGAGATGGAATTTCAGCAGATGTTGGCGCAGTTGGCGCAAGAGGACGGCTCGGATCTGTATCTGACCCATGGTGCGCCGCCCAGCGCCAAGTTTCAGGGTAAGCTGCGGGCGTTGGATGCGCCGAGCATGCACCCGGACGCGCTGCATCGTATCGCCCGCTCGTTGATGGACGATGAGCAATGGGCCGCCTTTGAGCGTGAACTGGAGATGAACCTGGCGCTGAGCCTTGAGGGGATCGGCCGGTTTCGTATCAATATCTTCCAACAGCGCAATGCGCTGGCGATCGTGGCGCGCAATATCAAGATGGAGATCCCCAGCTTCGATCAGCTACAGCTGCCCGAAGTGCTCAAAGAGGTGATCATGACCCAGCGTGGCCTGGTGCTGTTTATCGGTGGCACCGGCTCGGGCAAGTCGACCTCGTTGGCGTCATTGATCGATCACCGTAACCGCAACAGCGAAGGTCATATCATTACCATTGAGGATCCGGTGGAGTACGTGCACGAGCATCGGGGCTGTTTGGTGAACCAGCGCGAGGTCGGGGTCGATACCCGCAGTTTTCATGCCGCGCTGAAGAATACCTTGCGTCAGGCGCCGGACGTTATCCTCATTGGCGAGATCCGCGATCGTGAAACCATGGAGCATGCATTGGCCTTTGCCGAAACTGGCCATCTGGCGATCTCCACCTTGCACGCCAATAACGCCGATCAGGCGCTGGATCGGATCATCAACTTCTTTCCCGAAGAGCGTCGAACGCAACTGCTGAACGATCTGGGGAATAACCTTAAGGCGTTTGTGTCGCAGCGATTAGTACCGACGCTGGATGGCAAGCGCTGTGCCGCTGTGGAGATCATGCTGGGGACCCTGACCATCCGCGATCTGATCAAGCGGGGAGAAACCGGCGAGTTGAAGGGGATCATGGCCAAGTCGGCTGAGCTGGGGATGCAGACGTTTGATCGTGCCCTGTTTACGTTGTGCCAGCAGGGCCGGATCAGCGAGCAGACGGCGATGAAATTTGCCGATTCGCCAACCAACGTCAAGTTGGAGTTAAAGCTGGCCAGCGGTGAGCTGACGAAGGAGGTGTCCGGCGGTGGCGCCGGCTTGAGTCTAGAGCCGTTGTTGCAAGGGGATGAAGCGGAGGAGACTGGCTAACATCAGCAGGCCCGCACTGGCGGGCCTGCTGGTTGGGACGGCTCAGTAGTGCCACGGGAACTGAGAGAAGTCCTGATCGCGCTTTTCGAGGAAGGCATCGCGGCCCTCTTGCGCTTCGGCGGTGCCGTAGGCTAAGCGGGTGGCTTCACCGGCAAACAGTTGCTGGCCGACCAGACCGTCGTCCGGCAGGTTAAAGCCGTACTTGAGCATGCGCATGGCGGTCGGGGATTTGCTGTTGATCTCTTTGGCCCAGCGCAGCGCTTCGGTTTCCAGCTCGCCGTGCTCCACCACCTTGTTGACCATGCCCATCTCAAACGCTTCTTGGGCGCTGTAGTCAAAGCCGCAAAAGAAGATCTCACGGGCACGCTTCTGACCGATCATCTTGGCCAGGTAGGCGGAGCCGTAGCCGGAATCAAACGAGGCGACATCGGGATCGGTCTGCTTAAACACTGCGTGTTCCTTGGAGGCCAAGGTCAGATCGCAGACGACATGCAGACTGTGGCCGCCGCCAACCGCCCAGCCGGGCACCAGGGCGATCACCACCTTGGGCATAAAGCGGATTAGGCGCTGTACTTCGAGGATGTGCAGGCGACCCATGCGGGCAACGTCGGCGGTGCCCTCTTCGCCTTCGTATTTGTAGCCATCCTTGCCGCGAATGCGCTGATCGCCACCGGCGGAGAAGGACCACTGCCCCTTCTTGGAGGGACCGTTGCCGGTGATCAGCACACAGCCAACATCAGACCACTGACGGGCGTGATCCAGCGCGGTATACAGCTCATCGACAGTCTTCGGACGGAATGAGTTCAGGCAGTCCGGGCGGTCAAAGGCGATGCGCACCGTGCCCTGATCTTTGGCGCGGTGGTAGGTGATATCTTCAAAATCGAAACCGGCAACGGTTTCCCACAGTTCGGATTGGAACGGATCGGCGACGGTCTGAGTCATGGGGGCCTCTGCGAATGAAATGGGTCTGGGCGCAAGGCTAGGTAGTTGCCGCTGGCGCGTCAACCTAGCGCAGATATTTACTTGATCTATAACGATGCATTGCGGTGCTTTTGCAGCAAGGCATCGAGCAGTGGCAGATCGGCAGGTGCCAGTGTGGTGCGATCGATCTGCTCCGGGCGCAACCATTGGTATTGGTCGTGGCTGCCGGTCAGTTGGATGGGTTGCGGCTGCCAGTGGCACAGGTAGCCATGCAGGTTAACCTGTTTGTCGCCATAGTGGTGCAGGCTGCTGGCCAGATAATGGCGCACTTGGATGGAGACACTGAGCTCTTCGGCGATCTCGCGCTCGAGGGCTTGCTGAGGGGATTCGCCGGGATCGATCTTGCCGCCGGGAAACTCCCAGTATCCGCCCTGACTCGCGTTAGGGTGGCGCCGGGCTAACAGAATGCGGCCTTGATCACATAACAAGGCGGCAACCACTTCGAGGGTCATGTTTTACTCCAAAAGTGATAAAGTTCGATGAAATGCGTGACAGCGCCGAGTGATCGACTTTGCAAACGCCTAAGCATGTCATAACGCGCGGCAGAACGACGGGGGCAACGCGATTGCAACCGGCTCGCTCGCGCTGGCGGGTTTGAATCGCAATCGCCAAAGTGCCATCTTGTGCAGGTGCACGTTCGTGGCTCGATGCACCCAACCTATCGGGTCGATTCGAGCGTGTCCTTCACCCGGCCCGGCAGACGCCGGGTTTTTTTTGACCGGCTGTGCGTGGGCGCTGAGGCAGGGAGCGTACCCTGTCACGCGCCGATAAACAGAGCGAGCTGGCCAGGTGTCCGCTGCTCGCGGACATCGAGTTCAAGCATCCCGCGGCAAGCCTTTTTCGACCACTCGGATCAGGCGTTGTTGGCGGCGGCTGCTCGCTGACACGCCCAGGCGCTGTTGCGTCAGGGCCCACTCGATGTGCTCATCCACCATGGCGTCAACCCGGCCTAACCCTTGCTCAAGCGCGCGCTGGATGGCGGGATCCGCCGGCGCGTTGCCCAAGGCGACAGCCAGATTGCGTTGCCAGCGACGATAGCCGATCCGACGAATGGGCGAGCCTTCGGTTTGTTTGAGAAAGTGTGCCTCATCCCAGTGCCACAGCGTCAGCAGATCCGGTTGTTGCAAGGCGGCTCGAATGTGAAAGTCGGGCTCTGCGGTGATGGGCGCTTCACGGTTCCAGGGGCAGACCAACTGGCAGTCGTCACAGCCGTAGATCCGGTTTCCCAGCGCCGGGCGCAGGGCCACGGGGATGGGCTCATCCGATTCGATGGTCAGATAGGAGATGCAGCGGCGGCCATCGACCACGTAGGGCTCCACGATGGCGCCGGTGGGGCAGGCGGTGAGGCAGGCGGTGCAGCTGCCGCAGTCCCCTTCATGCGCGGTATCCACCGGCAAGGGCAGGTTGACCAAAAGTTCGCCCAGAAAAAACCAGCTGCCAGCCTTGCGATTGAGCAGCAGTGAGTGTTTGCCAACCCAACCCAGCCCGGCATTGCGGGCTAGCGGGCGCTCGAGCAGTGGCGCGGAATCGACAAAGGGGCGAAAGGCCAGCTCTGGCAGGCCACTTTTGATGCTATCCCCTAACTTCTTGAGCCGATTGCGCATCAGCTTGTGGTAATCCCGTCCGCCAGCATAGCGGGAGATGTAGCCTTTATCCGGCTGCTTTAGCGTTTGAGCAAACTCCGCGTTGGGGGGAAGGTAATCCAGCGCGACGGTGATCACCCTTAAGGTGCCCGGCAGCAGTTGATCCGGCTGGCTGCGCATCGCGATATTGCGCGCCATGTAATCCATACCACCATGGTAGTTACGGTCGAGCCAGTCTTGCAGGCGGGGCTGCTCCTCGGTGAGATCGAGGTCAGCAATGCCAACGGCGCAGAAGCCGGCCGCGAGGGCGTCGGTTTTGATCTGTTCGGCGATCAATGCCCAGTCATGAGTAGAGTTGTTCATGGCGGCAAGGGTAGCAAAGAGCAGCGGCCGCTCCCAAGACTTTACGCTGGGCGCGGCCCGTTTCGCCGTTACTTGTACAAACCGAGCGTGCCGCTCACGGTATTGAGTTTGATGATCCGATCGGGCTGCGCTTGATTGAGCTGCAGTGATTGATTGCGGCCGTATTTGCTGACGATGGGCTGTTCCTGGCTCCAGCGATTGGTGATCTTGCCGCCCGGCCCGGTATTGGCCATCACTCGATAGGGGGGCGTTGGCGCGGTGCTGAGTTGAATATCGCCGCTGACGCTGTCGGCGCTTAGGACAAACTCGGGTTGCGCGGTTTGCCACTCGAGTGTGAGATCACCACTGACGCTGCGGCCTTTTAGCGCTTCGAGTGCGTCGATCTCTGCGGTGATCTCGCCGGAAACGGATTCCAGCTCAAACATCCCACTGACCCGCGCCAGAGTCATGTCCCCGCTGACACTCTTGAGTTTGAGTTTGCCTTGGGCGTCCTGAACCTCAATGTCGCCGCTGACGCTTTCGGCCCAGATCTGAGAGCCGACTTGGGTGAGCTCAATGTCGCCACTCACGCTGGTCAAGCGGAAGTCGCCTTGGCTGTCATTGAGGCTGAGATCGCCGCTGACGGTGGTGGACTCGAGCCGAGTGAGGGCCGATGCGGTCAGATCGGTGCTGACGGACTTGAGCCGCACCTCGGCCCGAGAGGGCAGTCGGATAGTGAGCTTGCTGTGATCTGCGGCGTCCTGATTCTGCCAGTTTTGCGGCAAGATCACCTTGATCAGCAGCTGATCTGCTTGCTCGACAAACAGGAACTCGCTGGCTTCCTTATCCAGCTGGCCCTGGATCTGCACGGCGTCGCTATCGCGGCCAACGAGGGTGAGCTCTCCGCGCGGTACCTCGATCAGGATGGGGCGTGGCTCGGGCCACGACAGGGTTTGATCGATCGATTGCGCCAAGGCGCTTAGTGAGCTTAGTGAGCTGAGTAGCAGGAGTAGGGTCAGGATCCGTGTCTTCATTAGGTGCTCCTATAGGGCCTGGTAGCCGAGGGTGGGGTGAGTGATAGGCTGCGTCATCAATTCAAGTTCACGCTGTTGGGTCCACAGCAGCAACTCGAGCAGGGCGAGGTTGTCCGGCTGCATTCGGATCGCCTGCAGCAATTCTTGCGAGCCGCCGCGTAGGACTTCAATGTCGCGGTGTGAGGCTGAGTGCAGCCGGGGTAAGCGATGGCTGAGCTGATCCTGCCGACGTTGATGTTGCCGCTCTAGCATGGCAAGCACCTGCTCGGTGTCCCAGCTGGGGGACGCCGGCGTTTGCCAGCTCTGCGGGGGGAAAAGCGTACCGAGTAAGAACCCCAGCAGCAGGCACGCTGCCAGTGGCCAAGGGGCGGGACGGCGCGTAGGGACGGCGGCGGGCGCGATGCGCTGGGCGATCCCTGGCCAGAGATCACGCTGAGGGGTCAGTGTCTTTGGCAGGTGTTGGCCAAGCTGTTCCAGATCCATTACAGCAACTCCTTCAGTTGTTGGCGAGCGCGGTGGTAGTGGGCCTTGCTGGCGCCTTCGCTGATCCCAAGCAGCTCCCCGATCTCGGCATGGCGATAGCCCTCGATCGCGTACAGGACGAAGACTTGGCGGGGGCGGGGCGGCAAATGAGGCAGCGCCCGATCCAGCGGCTGCAGAGCGGGTTCGGGAGCGCTGGACTCGGGTTGGCCATCAAGCGGCAAGAGGCGGCGCCACCAGCGCTGTTTATGCTGGTGATTGAGGGCATGGTTGAGCGCAAGCCGGTGCAGCCAGGTGCTGAATCGAGCCTCAAAACGGTACTGAGGCAGCTTCTGCCACAGGCGGATAAAGATCTCCTGGGTGGCGTCTTCCGCTTGTCCCGCCTGACCACACAGGCGATAGCACAGCGCAAAGATCCGGCCGTGGTGACGTCGGTACAGCCGCTCGAAGGCAGCGGTATCGCCGCGTTGCGCGCGCGCGATCCAAAGCCCTTCGGTGTCCGGCTCGTCTGTCTCTTGGGGGGCTGGCAGCACGATTGATCCCAATGGTGGTGTGTTGCCCAGTTTGACAGAGGATGTTGGCAAAAAGGTTTAACCTGGTGTGATTTTTTCTCTCAGTCGGGCTTTTTAATCACCAAGTCATGGAAAGGTGATCCGGCTCTCTGGTGGCTGGTGAGGCGCGGTGGCAAACTGTGCGACTTTTCGTCACCGCCTCAAAGGGAGTGTTGAGTAGTGAAGTCCATGCGTCGGCAGATCTTTGGATGGTTAGTCATGTTGCTGCTGCTCAGCAGTATGATCGGCTCAGGGTTGGGCTTCTGGATCAATCAGCAGAACATGGCGCGTATGCTCGATAGCACCATCGCACAGCGTACGCAATTCGCCATCGGCAGCCTAGAGGTGTGGCACGATGCGGGCAACAGCGGCGATGGCTTGCAGCCCATGCTGGCGATGTTCAATCGTTTGGGGCGTCCTGAGCAGTATGGCTGGCATCTGGCTGGCCTTTCCGATCCCAATGTTCCCTTGATTTGGGGTCAGGTCTGGGTGCGGGGGCAATGTCAGCTGACGTTGACTAACCTGCCTTGCGATCAAGCCCCTCCTCTGACCAGCCTAAAGAGTGGTTTTGATTTCCTATGGGTTGGTGATAGCCAATGGCGCACCTTTTCTGCTTACTCGGTGCAAACCGATATCTGGTTTCAGTTGGCCTACCCGGCCCATCTGCCGCGGGAACGGGTCTGGGCTAGCTTTGTTGAATTCCTCCAACGCTTTGTGTTCCTTTGGTTTGCGCTCACCTTGGCGTTGGCCTTGCTCGGGGTGTCTCTCGGCTTGGCCCCCCTGCGCCGTTATGTCGATGCGCTAAAGCAGGGAGCCGCATCGACGGCGATCAAGCCCGAACATCTCCCGACGGAGTTGCGCGAGATCCAGCAAACCCTGCAGCAGCTAGAACAACAGCATGACACCCAGCGGCAGCACCAGTCAGCGCAGTTTCGGGCGGTATTGGATAAACTGTTTGGTTGCGCTGAGCAGCTCGAGGCGGCGGTAGCGGAAGGCGAGTTGGGTCAGACTCGCGCCCGACATTTGACCCAGAAGATCGCCCGCGAGTTAAAGCAATCCCAACTGAGGCTGGAGTTAAATGAGCCACAGTCGACCGGTGTGGCTTGTCTTGTCTTGGACCGGCAATTGCAGGCTGCGGTGAAGCGGATCTCGCCTCTGTTGCACAAGCGTCGATTGTCCATCCCGCCGCCGGAAGTGACCACAGGGTGCGATCTGATCATTTCCGAGATCGCCCTGCAGATCCTGCTGGATGCGCTGCTGGAGCTGGCCATTCGTCGCTCTCGCCCAGGCCAGACGCTTTCACTGAGCTGTGGCTGTGAAGGGCAACGCGGCTGGATCGAGGTGGCCGATCAGGGCCCGGCACTGTCTGAAGAGGCGCTCAGCCGACTATTGAGGCTGGCTCGGCACGACAGTGAGTTGGTCTTGGTGCCTCAGATCCTGGACGCCTATGGGATAGAGCTGCGCTCTGAGCATCACGCCGTACGACAGCGTAATCGGCTGATCCTGTCCTTTGCCCGGTTCAATGAGGGGCACTAGTCGTGGTGGGGACGGCGAGTGCCGCGGCGTGGCTGGCGCATTCGATCCGGTTGCGACCGCGCTGCTTGGCAAGATAGAGCGCATTATCTGCCTGCGTGTGCAGTAACTGACCGTCGGTTTGATGGGTCAGGCTGGCGCAGCCAATGCTCACGGTAATGTGCAGCTCTCCCCGACTGGTCTGGAAGGGTTTTGCGGCGATATGGGTGCCGATCACCTCGGCGACATGCAAGGCGCCTTGCTCGTTGGTGGAGGGCAATAACACCGCAAACTCTTCCCCGCCGATCCGACATAGGGCGTCGGCTGGCCTACGCAGGCTGTAATAGAGCCGCCGCGCCACTTCTTGTAGCACCTCATCACCGATCGGGTGACCATAGCTGTCGTTGACGCGTTTAAAGTGGTCGAGATCGATCATCAACAGTGCCAGCGGAGACTGGTCTCGAGCGCTGCGCGCCGTTTCTCTCGTGAGCTGTTCATCGAAGTAGAGCCTATTGCGCAATCCGGTGAGCGCATCCACCCAGTTTTTTTCCTTTAGTAGCCTATTTTGCTGAGATAGCTCAGTAAGTTCGCTCTGCAATTGGGTCAGGCGTTGCTGATGTTGGTTGAGGTGTCTTTGTTTACTGCTCAGATAGAGCTGCTGCGTGCGCCGCTGGCTTTCGAGTTGTTGCCGCACCGGAAAGAGCAATTGACTCAGTTGCCAGCTGAGCAGCAAGAGTGCGCTCAGCGCGGGGGCGAGTTGCAGCCGAAAGAGCGGCTCCAATGTGAGCAAAAGCAAGCAGAGCAGGCTCACTCTGGCGCTCAGCGATGCTGGCGTCTTGACCAGTTGCCACTGCAGGTATAAGGCCAGTCCCGTTAGGCAGAGGTAGGCCACGGCCGTGGGGCAGAGCCAGCCGAACAGACAGAGCAGCAATAACACGCTTTGTTGCCAACGTGCCGGTGGGGGGCGTTGGAGCAGGAGGGCGGCTGCGAGTAGGGCGCTGGCGCCGGCGACGGGCAGCAACAGCGCGGCAAACAGCAGCAGGGTGAGCAGTAATTGCGGTGCTAGGTGGCGGTGAGCAAACAGCAGATAGAGCAGCGCTTGCATGCCGAGTAAGGTCAGTGTGCTGCCGAGCATGAAAAAGGCTAAGGGCGCGCCGTGCCACCAAAATCTCGGTGGCTCAGTCGTTTGCCAATGTAACTCAGCGGTGCCTTCGCCCTGAAAGAGCAAGGTGTGCCAGGGCTGTCGCCAGCGGGAGTGCCAGGTTTGTTGCCATAGGATCTGTTGCTGCTGTTGGAGTGTCAGTTCGATCGACTGATGGCTGAGCAGGGCAACCTGTTGTTGCGAACCCAGCTCGACGACTTTGGATTGGGACACGGCAAGCGACAGCCCTTCCTGCTGGGTCCAGGACAGTTGGGTGACATCGGAAAACTGGATGATGAAGAGCGTCAGCGCAAGACTGGCTATCCCTACGGTTAGCCAGCGGCGCCAACTTTGCGAATGTCTGTCCATAGATCATCCCGCGGTCGCTGTATCTATCTTCTTTTTAACATTTACCGTTGGCCATAACCAGTTTACGCTGACGATTGGATCGCTATGGAGGTGGATGATGCAACCGGTCTTTTTCGCTTTGCTGTCAAGAATGCAGAACGTGCACCGTTGGGGGAAGTCGAACCCGACGCGAGCCGAAAACGTGGCGGAGCACAGTTTTCAGGTGGCTCTGTTTGCGCATGCTTTAGGGGTGATCCGCAATCGGATCTTTACCGATGAGCCGGCGGTGGATGAGAACCAGTTGGCGGTGATGGCCCTATTCCACGATGCGCCTGAGGTGCTCACCGAAGATGTGAACAGTGGGGTGAAATACTCCGCGCCGCGGATGTTGGCGCTGTGTCGGGAGATGGAGGCGATCGCCTCGACATTGATGCTGGGTACCATCCCACAGCCGTTGCGCTCCAGTTATGAGCCATTGATCGGGCACGAATCTGAGGGCGAGTCGGCGCAGTTTGTGAAAGCGGCCGATCTGTTGTCCGCCTACACCAAGGCTTTGTCGGAACTGCG
Source organism: Ferrimonas pelagia (assembly GCF_039543565.1). Lineage (NCBI taxonomy): Bacteria > Pseudomonadati > Pseudomonadota > Gammaproteobacteria > Alteromonadales > Ferrimonadaceae > Ferrimonas > Ferrimonas pelagia. The sequence continues at coordinate 25,486 of NZ_BAABJZ010000098.1, forward strand.
TGCGGGCAATACCGAATTTGAGGGGACTGAGCGCAAGGTGCTGGCGGCATTACACCCTTACATCGAGCGGATGCCGGAGGTGGCTTGGTTTATGGCGAACTTCGTACCGGCTTTCCATATGACCATTGATGATCTGGTCGAGGCGGCCTTTGAGCCTCGCACGGTTTAGCGCAAAGTGTGATCTGGATCGAGACGCCTCTAGGTTGAATGTGAGATAAACGGGTAAGTTACCCATTCTTAATCGGATCTATTATGAGCAAGCTTCCCAGCTTGAAGAATTTGTATTACTTGGTGCAGCTGCACCGTGAGCAGAATTTTAACCGTGCGGCGAAAGCGTGCCACGTGAGTCAATCAACGCTGTCATCAGGGATCCAGAATCTAGAAGAGCAGTTGGGCGGGCAATTGATCGAGCGCGATCATAAGTCCTTTATGTTTACGGCGCTGGGCGAAGAGGTGGTCGGCCGTTCCCGCCACTTGTTGGCGGAGGTGCAGGAGATGACGGATCTGGCCCGCTGTGCGGGCGAGCCCATGGCCGGCACCATTCGCTTGGGCTGCATTCCGACCATTGCCCCGTTCTTGCTGAACCGGGTGGTGAAAGAGGTGGGACAGCAGTTCCCAAGCATGAGTTTGCTGCTGCGAGAAGACACCACGGAGAATTTGATCGCGGCGCTGGGCAGCGGTGAGCTGGATCTGTTGTTGCTGGCGCTGCCGGTGGACACCAGTGGCTTCCATAGCATGTCGGTGGGGATCGATCCCTTCAAGTTGGTGGCGCATAAAGAGCAGCCGATGGATGGCGCCATCGAGTATGAGCAGATGCCGGATGAAAGCATCTTCTTGCTGCAGCGTGAGCATTGCATCACGGGCCACGCTATCAGTGCGTGTGAGATGCAGAACAGTACGAAGATCAACCCGTTTGCTGCCACCAGTTTGCATACCTTGGTGCAGATGGTGGACTCCAAGCTGGGCACCACCTTTTTACCACAGATGGCGATCGATGCCGGGATCCTTAATGGGACGGATCTGCAGGTGTATCAACCGCCGGGGGAGGCGCCTTATCGTGAGATAGGCTTAGTGTGGCGTCAGACCTCAAGCCGCTTGCGGACCTTCAGGACCTTGGGACAAATGATCCAGTCCCTGTTACCGACGAAGGCGGACTGACCACCGCAAAGACATCGATCTCATGCTGCTTGCCTTTGAGCCGCATGGGGCCGATGGGCTCAAGTTGATACTTGCCGTTTTCCCCCAGCCATTGCTGGACCTGGCCGGAGATCAGCAGGTTTTTCTTGAGGGGGCCGCATTGGTCCTGTAACCGAGCTAGGGTGTTTAACACATCAGAGAAGTAGCTGATCTCCTGCTTGTTCACTCCGACCACGGCCGCCATCACTTTGCCGCCGTGCACCGCCCCTTTAAAGCGCGGCAGGAAGCCGTATTGCTCCTGAAAATAGTGGCGGTTCCAATACAGCATCTGGATAAACTCATGATAGAGGTCCAAGCTGCGCTCCATCTCCCGCCCGGGCTTGATCTTCCAACTGATCATCACCGCATCACCAATATAGCGATAGATCTCGCCGCGTTGTTGTTGCACGCAGCTGGACAGCAGATCGAAGCAATCTTGAACCAGACGGCTGAAGCGATAATCTCCCAGCGCCTCGGCATGGGCGGTGGAGCCCACCATGTCGATAAAGAGGAAGACCCGTTGTTCCTGCCGCGGCCTGTGGTACTTACCCAGTCCCATATTGATCAGGTTGCGTTGGCCAACCAATAACACCATCTGCTCAAGGAAGGCCAGACAGAGGCGCACCCAAACCAGATACAGAACCAAGGATTGGGTGGAGGGACTGTTCAGCAGACTTTGGGTGAGTCGATTGTATTCAACATCGAGATGCGGCGCCGGTGTCCAAGTGTTGATCCACAGGGTGATCTTGATCAGCAGCATAGCGCCGATCAGCAAAAACAGTCCCTTAAAAGAGACGATCACCATGTAACTCATGCGCCGGATCGGACTGGTGGCACTGATCAGGTTGGACAGCCAATGCAGGCAGCCGAGAATGGTGCCAAGGTAGAGGCTCAGGGTGAAGGTATCGGCGCTGGTAACCACCCAGCCGGGCGCCTCCGTGTTTTGGGCATACCGGAAGGCGACAAATACGGCCATTGCGAGGGTCCAAGCGACCACGGCAAAGGCAAATTTTCTTAGTTCATGACCTGCTTGCAAGATAGGGTACTGCTGTATCGCTTATGGCTGGGGGGTGTATGACGTAATGACGCAGGATCATAATCAATTCGGCTCAGTTCATCCAGTGACCGAGTTTATGGAACGGGAATGAAAGCTGACAGAGATCAAAGAAAATGCTTCTGTAGAATACGGTGGGTAAAGCGGCTTCGCAAGTAAAACCCCCTCGGTTGGGCCTGGATCGTCCTGCCGTCGGGGCCGATGGCGTCCGTTAGCACCTGCCGATTGGCGGCTTTGGGGCGTAACTGCAGCACTTCACCTTGATGTGCCGTGATCTGCTCTACCCGGCCGAGCGCGACCTGCTCGGTCAGTTCCTCCCAGTCGCGCTGCAGCAGGGCCATCTCGTCGGGATCGGGTTGCCACAACAAGGGCATGCCAATGTGGCGCTGCGCCGGCGGTACGGCGCGATCGCCTTGTATCGGGATCCACAGGACGCAACTGAGCTTGTGAAAGACGACCGAATCTTGCCAACGTAGCCCGCGCAGCCCGGTCAGCGGACACACACAGATATAGGTCGACTCCAGCGGTGCCCCTTGTGCATCGACGGGAATGGTTTTGAGTTCCACACCAAGCTGGGGGAAGTCAGGCTCCGGCCGTGAGCCAGCACTGGCACCGAGCCAATGTTCCAATAACTGACCGGTCCAGCCTTTGTGGCGGCGAAAGTTTTGTGGGGTTTCGAGCGCGAGGGTGTCCGCTAACTCACCCAGTTGCCAGCCCGCGATGTGGTAAGCGCGTTCAAGCAACTGGTCAATGGATTCGGGGGGGAGAATGTGCATCGGCGCAGTATAAAGGCTTCTTGATGAAAGATCAGGGCGGGCGTGTTGAGCCGGGCCGGAACACAAAGGGTTGCTTAAAAAAGCACCAGTGTCATCTGTGCAGGTTATCAACAGTCATGCGTGCGAGCTACTTCTCTGTTAAATAAGGATAAATTTATGCGTTTCAGCGAAGAGCGGGGCAAAAGCTAAGGGGTTGTCCGGAAGCTCCATTGCTTTATTCACAGCACAATCCACAAGATGTTGGGATAACTTTCAATATTGCGTCAATATAGCTGATCATTGGTCAGGTAATGGCAAGCAAAACACACTTTTTGTGGATAAAGTTTGCATCGTTATGGGATCTATCGCGACAGAACCGGCTGTTGTATATTTGACCGATCTAAGTGTTGGATGGAGGGGGGGATTTTGTCTGTTTTGTAAGATCATGTTTTTGCTGGATTTTGTTGGTGGTGGTCGGCTGCGTTGCGCCACTGTCACGGGGAGATAGCGGCATATCTGAATAATTCTCACAGTTATGCACTTGGTTATCCACAGAGACAGTGGATATCTTCTGTTTATAACTCTGAGCGACGGACTGTCCATGGGGTGTTTGCTGCCGCTGTGGCTTTATGGAACAATCCCAACTAGTTACGAATTTTATCGGATAAGCTTGTGATCGATAACGACGGCTTTCGAGCCAATGTTGGGATCATCATCTGTAACCGACAGGGTCAGGTGCTGTGGGCCAGACGATTTGGTCAACACTCCTGGCAATTTCCTCAAGGTGGCGTCAATGAAGGCGAAAGCCCTGAGCAAGCGATGTATCGCGAGCTGTATGAGGAAGTCGGGCTGAAAAAAGAGGATGTTCGGATCCTGGCCCGCAGTCGCTCCTGGCTACGCTACCGTTTACCTAAGCGCTTGGTGCGCCAAGACAGTAAACCGGTATGCATAGGTCAGAAACAGAAATGGTTCCTGTTGCAACTTCAGGGCTCTGAAGCGCGCATCAATTTGGCCGCTTGTGGTCATCCGGAGTTCGATGACTGGCGTTGGGTCAGTTATTGGTACCCGGTGAGGCAAGTGGTGTCCTTCAAACGTGAGGTCTATCGTAAGATCTTAACGGAATTCATCCCGACGGCTTTGTGGGGTCAACAGCCAGTCAGCAAAGGGAGGCAGGACGCAACGCGCCATCGGCGCCGGCGTCGCAATCGATGATCCATACTCTGCGCCACATCGTCCAGCGGGTCTCGCAAGCCGAATCGGTCGAGCAGTCGGTCGACCAATTGGTCAAGCTGACCCGCGATGCGATGCAAACCGACTGTTGCTCGCTGTACTTGCAGGATGATAGCGGCCTAGTGCTGTGTGCGACGGAGGGATTGTCGCCCGATGCCGTCGGCCGCGCGCGTTTGCAGTTGGGGGAGGGGATCGTTGGTACGGTGGCGCAGCGTGAGGAGATCATTAACCTGGCCGATGCGCCAACCCACCCTGCCTTTAAGCGTCTCCCCTTGGCCCAGGAGGATGATTTTCTGGCCTTTCTGGCCGCGCCGTTGATCCATCGACGAAATTTGGTGGGGGTGCTGGTGGTGCAACAACGCATCGCCCGTCAGTTCAGCGAAGAAGAAGAGTCTTTTGTCATTACTCTGGCGTCACAGTTGGCACCGGAGCTGCGCGAGCGCGCCTTGACCCGAACCTTAACCCAGCGACAGCGCCATTTCTCGGCGTTAAGCGCGGCGCCGGGGATCGCCATGGCGCCGGGTTGCCTCGCCCGCCCCAGAGTCAGCCTTGAGCAGTCGCCGCGACGCAGTACCCTTCCCGAGCAGGAGTGGCCTCGACTGCAGGCGGCTTTGGCACGCTCCAGCTCGGAGTTGGAGCTGTTGGCGACGCGGTTGGATCGGGAGTTGGGAGATGAGATCCTGCAGATCTTCGACAGCTTTCAGTTGTTGTTGGCCGACAAAGGCTTACAGCAGGGGCTGCAGCGCCTCTGTCAGCGTGGCTGGAGCGCTGAGACCGCGGTATGTAAGGTGGTGCTGGAGACCATAGGTCGCTTCGAGGCGATGGAGGACGAGTACCTGCGGGAGCGGGCCAGTGATATCCGCGATCTGGGGCAGCGGGTGTTGGAGCAGTTGGCGCGGCCTGCGGATGTGGGCAGTCGTTGGCAACAGCCGGTGATCTTGGTCGCGCGGGAGATCAGCGCCACCATGCTTGCCGAGGTGCCGCCACAATATCTGGCGGGGATCATCAGCCTGCGCGGCGGGGTTAACTCGCACGCCGCGATCTTGGCGCGGGCGATGGGGATCCCGGCGCTGGTGGCCGTGGATGGCGTTCGGCTGGAACAGTTAGCCGACAAACCTCTGCTGCTGGATGCCATGGCGGGCCAGTTCTGGCTCGAGCCGGAAGCGCCATTGCTGCAGAAATATCAGCAGATAAAACGCAATCGCGAGCGGCGTCAGGCCGATCTGCAGTTGCGGCTGGATCAGCCCTGCGTCAGTTTGGATGGTCAAACGGTGGCGTTGCAGCTCAATGCCGATCTGAAGTCGGAAGAGGACTCCCTTGAGCGTCAAGGGGTGGCGGGGATCGGTCTGTTTCGTACCGAGGCGCTGTTTATGTCGTACAGCCAGTTTCCGACCGAGCAGCAGCAGGAGCGCTTCTATCGGCAGATCCTGCAACAAGCCGGGACGAAGCCGGTGGTGATCCGTACCCTGGATGTGGGGGGCGATAAGCCATTGCCTTATTTGCCGTTGCGTGAGGATAATCCGTTTCTTGGCTGGCGTGGTGTCCGCCTGACTTTGGATCATCCCGAACTGTTTTTGGGGCAGCTGCGTGCCTTGATCAAGGCTGATCAGGGCTTGGGGAATCTGCAGATCATGGTGCCTATGGTGTCGCAGCTTGATGAGATCCGCCAGTGTCGGCGTTTATTGGCTCAGGCTGTGCAGGAGCTGAGCGAGGAGCTGAAGGTGCCGGTGCGCAGGCCGCCGCTGGGGATCATGGTCGAGGTGCCGGCGGCGGTGTTTCAATTGAGCAACTGGCGCTCGGAGCTCGACTTTGTTTCGGTTGGCAGTAACGATCTGACCCAATATCTGTTGGCGGTCGATCGCAACAACGCGCAGGTGGGCGAGCAATACGATGCCTTTCATCCGGCGGTGGTCTCGGCGCTGGATATGGTGGCGCGGCAAGCGGGCTCACTTCGCTTTGGCTTGTGTGGGGAGCTGGCGTCTGAGGTGCCGGGGGCGTTGCTGTTGCTGGCGCTTGGCTATCGCCACTTGAGCATGAATGCCAATGCACTGGGCGTGGTGCATTATCTGGTGCGACACCTGGATCTGTCGACCTTAGGGCCATTGCGCCTGGCGCTGCTGTCGGCGAACGATGGCGCAGCGGTTCGTGCCTTGCTGACGGATTGCTTACAGCAGGGGCAGTTGGCTAAGCTGGTGCCGTTTCATTCCGGACCGCAACCCCAGGCATAAGCCATTGCCGTTGATGGCCATTCTCTCTATGCTAGGGTGCAATTCCCGCTCAACATTACGGACTTAAGACGCTCCATGGCTGAAACTTGGTTTTCCTTTCCTCAGATCGATCCCATCATCGTTGAGATCGGCCCGTTGGCACTGCGCTGGTATGGGATGATGTACCTGCTTGGTTTTCTTGCGGCCATGTGGTTACTCAACCGTCATGCCGACAAGCCGAATTCGGGCTGGACCCGAGATCAGGTCTCCGATCTGTTGTTCTATAGCTTCTTGGGTGTGGTGCTCGGTGGGCGCTTGGGTTACGTGCTGTTTTACGGCTGGCAATGGCTGGTGGCCGATCCACTCTATCTGTTCCGGATCACCGATGGCGGCATGTCGTTCCACGGCGGCCTGATCGGGGTGATTGTGGCGATGGGGTATGTCGCCTGGCGTCAGCAGCGGACTTACTGGCAAGTGGCCGATCTGGTGGCGCCGGTTGTGCCGATCGGATTGGGCCTAGGTCGACTCGGAAACTTTATCAATGGTGAGTTATGGGGACGTACCACGGATGTGCCTTGGGCCTTTGTGTTTCCGGGCGCGGGCGCTCTGCCGCGTCATCCGTCACAGTTGTATGAAGGCTTCTTGGAGGGGGTGGTGCTGTTTTGGGTGTTGTGGTGGTTCGCCAAAGGGGATCGCAAGCCCGGCGCCGTCGCTGGACTGTTCCTGATCGGCTATGGGGTGTCGCGCTTCATTGTCGAGTTTGTGCGTGAGCCGGACGCCCACATGAGCCTCTATCTGGGCTTGACCATGGGTCAGTTGTTGACCGTGCCCATGCTGGCGTTTGGCCTCTATCTGATGGCTCGTCCCCGAGTGAAGTGACCGTCGGTTGTCGAGTAACAAAAAAGCCAGCGAAAGCTGGCTTTTTTGGATCTTGCTGCCGGGCTCAGACCGAGAACGGGTACTTAATGGGATCGTGGTGCTGGTAGTCTTCCACGGCAAAATCGTCCAGGGTTACCCAGGTTTCGATGTCTTCCAGTGACTGGATCTTGGGGTTGATGATCAGCTTGGGCGACGTATAGGGCGTGCGCGTTAACTGAATGTCACGCATCGGCGCGAGCTGATCTTCGTAGATGTGGGCGTTGACGATCTTGTGGTACGCCTGACCGGCTTTGTGGCCGGTGATCTGGGCGACTAGCGCCAGCAGAACGTAGACCTGTACCATGTTGAAATTCAGCCCCAGCGGCACATCACAGCTGCGTTGGGTGCTATTGAGGTACAGCGTGTCGCCCAGCAGCGAGAAGTGGTGGCTATACATGCAGGGCCGCAGGCAACCCAGCTCGAATGCCCCAGGATGGTAGAAGGTCAGGATCTCGCCGCGGTTGTCGATCCCTTTGCTGAGATCATCAATGATCTGGCGCAGCAGATCGACACTGCCGCCTTCAGGCTTGGGAAAGGCGCGACCGAGTGCGCCGTAGATCAGCCCCATGTCGTCTTCGCCTTTGCGCCGGGGATTGGCCAGCCAGGCGGCGTTGTCGTTGGCATTGGCGTCCCAGGTCTTGGTGCCAAGTTGGCGAAAATCCGCCGCGTTGTCGTAGCCACGCAGGTAGCCCAAGATCTCGGCGATGGCCGAGCGCCAAAAGCTCTTGCGGGTGGTCACTAAGGGAAATTGATTGTTGCCGACGTCGTAGGTCAGATCCGCATTGATCACGGTAAGACAGCGCTTACCGGTTCGTTGGTTATCCACCCACACACCCTCATCGACGATGCGTTGGCACAGATCTAGATACTGCCTCATTACAATGCTTTCTCCTCAGTCACAATGGCGACATGGTATCAGGCCAACCTAGGATGGCAATTCGCAAACGAAGCGAGATTGGAGTCAGATTTATGAGCAGAGGGGGAAGTCGGGCGGCTCCGGCCAGAGCAGCCCCCGGTTTTACGCTTGGCAGCGGGCCACGCTTAGCAAGTATTGAGTGTGATTCAGGGTGATGTTACCGCTTCGTAAGTGCGGTTTTATGGCTTTGGGCTGGGTAAATAGTTACTGATTTATTCTTGGAATAGATTGTTTTTTGTTTGTTATCAGTGGCTTTCATATGGTTTGTGGTTATGCGTTTATTTCCACCAGAGGAATTAGAAAGCGTGACAAGCTTCACAACTCGAAAATACCGAGCTATATTTGCGAAAGAAACGATTTTCCCATCGGTTCGTATGTGACTACACTCCGTCTGTTAATTCTTGGAGAAGTGTATGAAGCACGCAATTAAAAACTTTCTGAGCCAGGAGTCCTCCGGCGGCATCCTGCTGATGATCGCCGTGGCCTTTGCCATGGTTCTGGCTAACTCGCCATTGGCTGGCCTGTACGATGCGTTTTTGAATGCGCCTGTACAGGTACGTATCGGTGCATTGGATATCGATAAAACCGCCCTGCTGTGGATCAACGATCTGCTGATGGCGTTCTTCTTCTTGCTGATTGGTTTGGAAGTTAAGCGTGAGTTGCTGCAAGGCGCTCTGTCTAGCCGTAGTAAGGCGGCGCTGCCAACCTTCGCTGCTATCGGCGGTATGGCGGCCCCTGCGCTGGTTTACCTGGCGTTTAACCACGCAGATCCTATTGCGGCCAATGGCTGGGCGATCCCTGCGGCAACCGACATCGCGTTTGCTTTGGGTGTATTGGCCCTGCTGGGCAGCCGTGTACCGGCAGCCTTGAAGATCTTCCTGCTGGCCCTGGCCATCATCGATGATCTGCTGGCGATCGTGATCATTGCCTTGTTCTACAGCGACTCCTTGTCAGCGGCCAGTTTGGCAGTTGCGGCTGCGGCTATCGTCGCGCTGTCTTTGATGAACCGTCGCGGTGTACGCGATCTGGGCCCATACATGCTGATCGGCCTGGTGCTGTGGGTTGCGGTACTGAAGTCTGGTGTCCACGCGACGCTGGCAGGCGTTATTTTGGCCTTTACCATCCCTCTTAAGAAGGATGAGCACGGTCATTGCCCAAGCGAGCATCTCGAGCATGGCTTGCACCCTTGGAGCTCGTTCATGATCCTGCCGATCTTCGCCTTCGCTAACGCGGGTGTTAGCTTGTCGGGCATGTCTATTGGTGATGTGGCTTCGGCACTGCCTTTGGGCATTGCATTGGGTCTGCTCATTGGTAAGCCTCTGGGTATCATGGGCTTCTCTTGGATGGCTGTGAAGATGAAGCTGGCGACTCTGCCTGAAGGCATTGGGTTCAAACACCTGTTTGGTGTTTCCATGCTGTGTGCGATCGGCTTTACCATGGCGATGTTTATTGCCTCTCTGTCATTCCCTGTTGATGCTGTTGTCTACGGTGATTTGTCCCGCTTGGGGATCTTGATGGGTTCGACGGTTGCCGCCCTGATCGGTTACTTTTACCTTAAGGCGATCCTGCCTGAGTCAAAGTAAGTCGCGATAAAATGTGAGGGTTCATGAAGAAGAAAGCAAAGGGATTGCTTTTGATGCTGGCGACATTGTCGCCAGCATGGGCGAATGATATCAACTTGGCTCAATGTCAGGATTCGCCTCGCAGCGACGAGTGCCTGACCTATTTGGAAGGGTTGATCGATGGTGCGTTGGCGATGCGTGGGTTGATACAACCGGCGCCCCTGACAACCGATTCTGTGTCTGAGCGTGCACTGAAGTTTCGCAGTGGAAGGCGTTTCAAGCAGGCCAACGCGGCCTACTGTGAGCAGCGTCTGCCGCAGCGAGATCAGTTGGTGTTGGCGTTGGATGAATGGGTTGAACAAGGGATGATCACGACGCAGTCTGAACTGCAGCAGGCGTTAGCCCAACTAATGCACTGCCGATAATTGGGTATTGCATGGCTCATCTAAATTATAACCATCTGTATTATTTCTGGATGGTGCGCAAAAAGGGTTCGGTGGCTAAGGCGGCCGAGGCCCTTTTTTTGACTCCGCAAACCGTGACGGGCCAGATCCGTCAACTGGAGCAGCGGCTTGGTGGCAAGCTGTTTAAGCGTCAGGGGCGGCAATTGGTCACCTCGGAGTTGGGTGAATTGGTGTTTCGATACGCCGATAAGATGTACAGCTTATCTTACGAGATGCTGGATCTGCTCAATTACAATCAGGACAGTTCCATCCTGTTTGAGGTGGGCACATCGGATGCCTTATCCAAGTCTTTAGCGAGCCGACTGTTGCTGTCGGTGGTGCCGGATGATGGCTCGATCCACCTAAACTGTTTTGAATCGAGCGATGAGGATCTGATCGAGCGCTTATCTCAGCATAAGCTGGATATTGTGTTGTCGGGCAGTGACTCGGAATCGTTGAAGTACCCTGAGATCCTCAGCAAGAAATTGGGCCAGTGCGGCATCAGTTTCGTCTCCACCAAGACTTTGGATGGTGAGTTTCCCGCCAATCTAAAGGACGCCAAATTACTGATCCCACACCGTAAGACGGCATTGGGTCAGCAATTGCTGCGTTGGTTCGATGAGATCGGCTTGGTACCCAATATCATGGGGGAGTTTGACGACGCGGCGATGATGAAGGCGTTTGCTCATCTGAGCAATGGTGTGTTTGTGGTGCCGACGCTGTACCGGGAAGAGATCCTGGGGCGCGGGTTTGTGCTGATCGGCCAAACCGATGAGGTGCACGAGGAGTACCATGTGATGTTTGCTGAGCGCATGATCCAGCACCCGGCGGTGCGGCGCTTGCTCGATGCAGATTTCACCGAATTTTTTAGTGGCGCTGAAGCGGCGAGCATCGCGTTAGATTAATTGCGGCTTGCAGAGTTGTCGTTAACAATGGGATCCTAGTTCTCATCTATCCGGTGAGAGCTGTTCCGTGACCCGTCCTTCCTATTCTGTTGTGATTGCCCTGCTTGGGGCATTGGCTGGCTTAACGCCGCTGGCCATTGATATGTACCTCCCTGCCATTCCAACCTTGGCACAAAGCTTCGCGGTACCGGTTGAACTGGTGCAGTACAGCGTCAGCGTCTACTTGCTGGGCTTCTCCTTTGGCCAATTGTTTTACGGCCCGATCACCGACAGCATCGGTCGAATGCCCATTCTGATGTTTGGCATGGGCTTGTTCGTCTTTGGCAGCTTGGGCTGCGCTATGGCGCAAAGCCTGGATCAGCTGTTGTTGTTCCGGGTGCTGCAGGCGCTGGGGGGCGCGGCAGGCTCTGTGGTGCTGATGGGAATGATGCGTGATCTGTTTGCCGGTGACGAGTTTGCTCGCGCCGTCAGCTTTACCATGTTGGTGATGGCGCTTGCTCCTTTGATTGCGCCTTTGCTTGGTGGCTATCTGTTGTTGGTGGCGGGCTGGCGCAGTCTGTTTTTTTTACTGGCTTTGTTGGGTCTGCTGCTGGTGTTTGCGCTCTGGCGGGTGATCGGCGAGACCCTGTCGCAGCAAGCGCGTCCGCCTTTGGGCCTGCGCTCGGCGCTAAGGGGTTATGGCCAGATCCTCAAACACCGTGAGTGCATGGCTTATCTGTTGGTGGGGATCTTCGCCTCGTGTGCACTGTTCTCCTTTGTCACGGGGGCATCTTTTGTCTACATCGAGTATTTCGGGATCGCGCCGGAACATTTTGGTTATCTGTTTGGCGTGAACGTGCTCACCATGATGTTTTGCACCAGCCTGAATGCGCGGTATGTGGCACGCCTTGGTCGGGTCCGCATGCTGCAATACGGTCTTAGCCTGTCCGCGCTAGGATCCATCTTGTTGTTATTGCTGCATGTTTTGGCCTTCGAATCGGTGCTGGCGATCGTGATCCCGGTGATGATGATCTTTGGTCCTATCGGTTTGATCTCGGCGAACTCTACCGGTTTGTCGCTGGATCTGATCCCCCATCTGAGCGGCTCAGTTGCCGCCTTAGGGGGCTGTTTGCGCTTCGCCGGTGGGGCGTTTGCCGGGTTATTGATGAGCCTGGCTCACAGTGGCACGCCTTTACCTTTGGTGCTGGCCATGGCGAGCTGTTCTCTTTGTTCTGCAGGGATCTATCTGCGGATTAAGCGTGATAGACTCAACGGGTCATAAGCGATCGCAGTAGGATCTCAAGGAGAGAAGATGACCACAGGGCACAATGACCAAGTCAGACGGCTAAAATGGGCATGTCGACGCGGCATGCTGGAGTTGGATGTGTTGCTTGAGCCGTTTGTCGAGCACGAGCACGCCGCGCTCAGCGCGATAGAGCAAGAGGACTTTGTGCGGCTTTTGGCCTGTGATGATCCTGAATTGTTTGCGTGGTTTATGGGGCATGAGATCTGCCAGGATCCGCGCTTGGCGGCTTTGATTGGTCGGATCCTCGCGAGCAACCTTGAGCGTCACGCTTCATAGTTTTACCCCCCTTCCTTCCTACCACGCCCGGCGTTTTCGATTGTTGGGCTGGTTCTTATTGTTGTGCTCGCTTGGCCTGTGGCCTGAACGCTTACCGGAATGGTTTGACTGGCTGCGGGGCGGGATCGCGCTTGGCCTGCTGAGGCCGTTGTGGCGGGCACGCATCTTGCCGCCGACCCCCGGATTTCTGCTGAGCGAGGCGGGCTCGCTGCGCTGGCACGGCGCAAAGCAGGACTGGCCGCTGGCGCGTCAAAGCCGGTTATTGCCGGGCCTAGCACTGCTGTGTTGGTATCAGGGCGGGCGACGACACTGGTACTGGTGCCATCAAGACAGTTACGACACAGCCCACTGGCGTAGGCTGTGTCGTCTGGTGCTTGCGGCTCAGTCCGGTGACAACATCGTGGGCTGTGGCTCGGACAACGTCTCTGGGTGATCCAACGTAAAGTGCAGGCCGCGACTCTCCTTGCGCGCCATGGCGCTGCGGATGATAAGCTCCGCCACCTGCACCAGATTGCGCAGCTCGAGTAAGTCGTTGCTGATCTGGAAGTCGGCGTAGTACTGCTGGATCTCCGCTTTGAGCATCTCAACCCGACGCAGGGCGCGCTGCAGTCGCTTATCGGTGCGAACGATGCCGACGTAATCCCACATAAACAACCGCAGCTCATGCCAGTTGTGCGCGATCACCACCTGCTCATCCGAGTTCACCACCCGGCTGTCATCCCACGGCGGCAGTGCCACCTTGGGAAGCGGCGAACGATGAACAAACTCGCTTTCGATGTGGCGCGCGGCGGCGCGGGCAAACACCAAGCATTCCAGCAAGGAGTTACTGGCCATGCGGTTGGCACCATGCAGGCCGGTGTAGGCCACTTCGCCGATGGCATAGAGGCCAGGCAAACGGGTGGCCCCGTCCAGATCGGTCATCACGCCGCCACAGGTATAGTGGGCGGCAGGCACCACGGGGATCGGCTCGGCGGTGATGTCGATCCCCAGCTCCAGGCAGCGCTGGTAGATGGTGGGAAAATGCTTATGGATAAAGTCCGCGGGCTTGTGGCTGATGTCGAGGTACATGCAGTCGGCACCGAGGCGCTTCATCTCGTAATCGATGGCGCGAGCGACCACATCCCGCGGCGCCAACTCGGCGCGATCGTGGATCTCCGGCATAAAGCGGCTGCCATCGGGGCGGCGCAGGACGGCACCTTCGCCACGCAACGCCTCGGTCAGTAGGAAGTTTTTGGCTTGGGGGTGATACAGGCAGGTGGGATGGAACTGGTTGAATTCCATATTGGCCACCGGACAACCGGCGCGCCAAGCCATGGCGATGCCATCGCCGGAGGCGACATCAGGGTTGGAGGTGTACTGATAGACCTTGGAGGCACCGCCTGTGGCCAAGACCACGTAGGGGGCGTGTACGGTTTCAACCGCCTCGGCCTTGCGATTCCAGATATAGGCCCCGAGCACTCGGTTGTCGCCGGCGTGACCCAGCTTGGTGGAGGTGATCAGATCCACCGCGTTGTAGCCTTCGAGTACCTGAATGTTGGGGTGTTGTCGCGCTTGCTGCTGCAGCGTTTGTTGCACCTCTTTGCCGGTTGCGTCGGCGGCATGCAAGATGCGGCGGTGGCTGTGGCCCCCCTCTCGCGTCAAGTGGTAGCGGCTTTGGCCGGCTTCGTCGGTTTCGGTGTCAAAGTCGGCCCCTTTACGGATCAGCCATTCGAGCGCGGCACGGGCCTCTTGGGCGGTAAACTGGACTGCGGCGCGATCACACAGACCGGCACCGGCCACCAGCGTATCCTCGACGTGGGAGTCGATGGTGTCGTGCTCATCAAACACGGCTGCGATCCCGCCTTGGGCATAGTAGGTGGAGCCATCTTTGAGTTGGCTCTTGGCGATCACCATCACCTTCGCGTGTTTTGCCAGTTTCAGCGCCAGGGTCAACCCGGCGGCACCACTGCCAATGACTAATACATCAACGTGGTGTTCAAGCCCTTGATTCATCCGTTATCATGTCATTCAGATTGGGTTCGCGTATGGTACTCCTGAACGGCCCAAACTCCCAATCCCTATTGTGAGCAAGGGGTTGTGAGCCAAGTCATATTTTTTTACGAACTTTTCCCAGTTACCGTAGTCTGATTTAGTGCGCTTGATACGAGTGAACGGAAAATCAGTAGGTTAGTCAGTAGGAGAGAGCTCTCGAGTGAGTGAGCCGATAAGTGATCAGCAACTGGTCGAGCGCGTTCAGCAGGGCGATAAGCAGGCGTTTAATCTGCTTGTCGTGAAGTATCAACACAAGGTGGCCAATCTGATCGGCCGTTATGTGAAGAACCCTGGTGATGTGGCTGATGTGGCCCAGGAGGCGTTTATTAAAGCCTATCGCTCGTTGCCCAATTTTCGTGGCGACAGTGCGTTTTATACCTGGCTGTATCGGATCGCAGTGAACACCGCCAAGAATCATCTGGTGTCGCAGGGGCGTCGTCCCCCGGCCAATGATGTCGACGCGGAAGAAGCGGAATTTTACGACGGTGCGGATGCGCTGCGTGATGTGGCATCGCCTGAGCGTCAGGTGTTGTCCGACGAGATCAAGCAAGCGGTGTTCAGCACCATTGAAAGCTTGCCTGAGGAGTTGAAAGTGGCGATCACCCTTCGTGAGCTGGAAGGCATGAGTTACGAAGAGATCGCGTCGGTGATGGACTGCCCTGTGGGCACTGTTCGCTCCCGGATCTTCCGGGCTCGAGAAGCCATCGATAAGAAGATCCAACCGCTGATGGAGCGGTAACTGAAACGTTAAGGTGAGTATGGTGACAGAGAGACAGGAACAGTTGTCGGCGTGTGTGGATGGCCAGGAGCATGGCGACATTTTGGACCGGATCTGTGCGGAGCCCGAGCTGCAGCAGCAATGGCACCGTTATCATCTGATCGGGGATGCGATGCGCGGTGAACTGCCCGCCACGCTGCAGTTCGACATTGCCGATAAGGTGGCGATGCAGCTGGAGCAGGAGCCGACGATCTTGGCACCGAAGCCGAGTAAGCGCCGTTTTGCGCTGCCGGCTCAGGTGGTGAGCTTGGGTCAGCGCTTCGGTCAGTACGCCATTGCAGCAGGGGTGGCGGCGGTCGCCGTTGTTGGGGTGCAGCAGTATGGGGCGGAGCAGTCACTGACCAGCCCGATCCCGGTGCTGCAGACCACGCCACTGCTTGGTGCGCCAACGCCGGCCAGCTATTCGGTGCCAGGCATGGGGGTACAGGAGCCTCAGCGTGACGCCGAGCGGGAGGCGCATGAGCAGCACTTGCGTGCCAATGCGTTCTTGCGTGATCACCTGCTTCAGCAGCGGTTAAATGGTATCGTTGTGGACGCCCCCGCTCAGTCACAGGACAGATAAAATTTGTTACGTCGTATCCTGATCTTGGTCGCTTTGACGATGGCTCCCATCGTCCAGGCGGCCGATTCCAGCGCTGCCCGCCAATGGCTGGAGCGGATGGAGCTCGCCCTCAATCACCATAACTTCCAACTCTCTTTAGTGCAGATGCAGCGGGATCAGATCCGCGCAATGCGTTATCACCATGGTGTGTTCGATGAAGCCCAGGTGGCGTTGTTGGAACACCTCAACGGCCCGATCAAAAGTGCCATCCGCTTGGATGATAAAGTGGTGTTCATTGAGCACGACGTGCAACCCTATGGAGTACGCAGCGATCGGATCCCTGGGATGTTACCCGGCGTGTTTGCCGGTGGGATCGCCAAGCTGGAGCCGCATTATCGCTTCGTCGAAGGCGGACGCAATCGCGTCGCCGGACGCACCGCACAGCTGATCCGCATCGTCTCCGGCGATCCCTATCGCTTCCAATATCGGGTGTGGCTGGACGTGGAGAGTGCACTGCCATTGCGGGTTGATCTGGTTGATCAGGAAAACAGCCTGCTTGAGCAGTTGCTGGTGATCGAGCTGCATCAGTTTGAGCAAGCCTCGCCGTTATTGATTGAGCTGCGTGAGCGGACCTGGCCCGAGGTGATGGAAGCGCCGGAGCGTCAATTGCAGCAGCGTTGGCGCTTTGGCTGGTTACCGGCAGGTTTTGAGGTTCAGCACTATGATCAACATATGTTGTTGGGGCTGAATGAGCCGGTGGAGTATCTGGCCTTGAGTGATGGCTTGGCGGAGTTTTCGGTCTACATTGGTCTGGCGGGGCGCGTGACCCTGCCGGGGAATGTGACGGCGGGCAATGGTCTGGCCTTGGCCAGCGCGGTGCATGGCGAGGTCGAAGTGGTCGTGGTGGGTAAGTTGCCGGTGGAAACCTTGGCCAATGTGGCCGAGAACATCTACCCGGCGAAGTGAGGCGATGATGATCGAAGCGATCGCACGGGTAGAGCGCTGGGAACGCGGCTTGCTCACTATCAGCTGGCGCAATCAGAGTGCCTGCGGTCACTGTGAGCAGGGCGACGATTGTGGCACCGGCATTGTTGCCAAGGCGTGGACGCCGAAACAGAATCGATTGACCTTGCCCTCTGAGGAGGCATACCCGGCAGGAACCCAATTGCGGATCGGCATCGCCGAGCAGGATCTGCTGCGATTATCCGCGGCGGTCTACCTGCTTCCGTTACTGGGCGGGATCGGGGCTGCGGTACTGGCGCACCTGTTGTCGGTCGGTGAGCCACTCACCATCCTGTCCTGTTTGACCGGCGGCGCGGCGGGGTTTGCGTTGGCCAGGCGTTGGGCGCGTTATCAACCGCGGCCTTTGACCATCCTCGGAGATTTGGGCCTGCCGATCTCGGGTTCATAGCCCAGCGGGCAAAAATCCGCTAAAATCGCTCCCCTTACACTAGATTTAGGCGGGCGCTGCATCCTTTATAGCCCCGACTTGAAGAATAAAGCCAATTCGAATTCAGCTTCGAATTGGCTTTTGTCAGATAAATTAGCGGTTAATGGCAGTCGCCCAAGGCGCCTTGTCCTTGATCCTTTGGTTCAGTTTTTTTGCGAAGTAGCGGCACCGATGAAGCATATCCGTAATTTTTCGATCATTGCACACATCGATCACGGCAAGTCGACCTTGTCCGATCGTTTGATCCAGCACTGCGGCGGCTTGTCCGAGCGCGAAATGGAAGCCCAGGTTCTGGACTCCATGGATATTGAGCGTGAGCGTGGCATCACCATTAAGGCCCAGAGTGTGACCCTGGACTACAAAGCTCAGGATGGTGAAACCTACCAGCTGAACTTCATTGATACCCCAGGTCACGTTGACTTCAGCTACGAAGTTTCCCGCTCTTTGGCGTCCTGTGAAGGTGCGCTGCTGGTGGTGGACGCTGGTCAGGGGGTCGAAGCCCAGACATTGGCCAACTGCTACACCGCCATCGAGATGGATCTGGAAGTTTTGCCTATCCTCAACAAGATCGATCTGCCCCAGGCGGATCCGGATCGCGTTGCCGAAGAGATCGAAGACATCGTCGGCATCGATGCGATGGAAGCGGTGCGCTGCTCCGCCAAAACCGGCATTGGCATCGAAGATGTGCTTGAGTGCATCGTCCGTGATGTTCCGGCGCCGGAAGGCGATCCCGAGGCGCCACTGCAGGCGTCCATCATTGATTCCTGGTTTGACAACTACCTGGGCGTGGTTTCTTTGGTTCGCATTAAAAACGGCAAACTAAAGAAGAACGATAAGATCAAGATCATGAGCACCGGCCAGGTTTGGGGCGTCGACCGTTTGGGGATCTTTACCCCGAAGCAGATCGACACTCAGGAGCTGAAGACCGGTGAAGTGGGCTGGGTGGTCTGTGGGATCAAAGAGATCCACGGTGCGCCAGTGGGCGATACCATCACCCACAACAAGCACGGTGCGACCGAAGCGCTGCCGGGCTTCCAGAAGGTTAAGCCACAGGTTTACGCCGGACTGTTCCCGATCTCCTCGGAAGACTATGAAGCCTTCCGTGATGCGCTGGCCAAGCTGTCGCTCAACGATGCTTCGCTGTTTTACGAGCCAGAAACCTCGGCGGCACTGGGTTTCGGCTTCCGTTGTGGCTTCCTGGGCATGCTGCACATGGAGATCATTCAGGAGCGTCTAGAGCGCGAATACAATCTGGATCTGATCACCACGGCACCAACGGTTATCTACAAGGTTAAGACGACGTCCGGCGAAGAGCTGATGGTGGATAACCCTTCGGGCTTGCCGGCTGTGAACAACATCGAGACCATTGCTGAGCCGATTGTGGAAGCCAATATTTTGGTGCCGCAAGAGTACTTGGGCAACGTGATCACTCTGTGTATTGAAAAGCGCGGTGTGCAGAAGGACATGACTTACCACGGTAAGCAGGTGGCGGTGAAGTATGAACTGCCGATGGCGGAAGTGGTGTTGGACTTCTTCGACCGTCTCAAATCCACCAGCCGCGGATACGCGTCGCTGGATTACAGCTTTGTTCGCTTCCAAGAAGAGGACATGGTGCGGGTGGATGTGCTGATCAACGGCGATCGCGTCGATGCGCTGGCAATGATCACCCACAAAGACAACGCCCAGTTCCGAGGCCGTCAGCTGGTGGAGAAGATGCGAGAGCTTATCCCACGGCAGATGTTCGACATCGCGATCCAGGCCTCCATTGGTAACCACATTATTGCTCGCTCGAACGTGAAGGCGCTGCGTAAAGACGTGACCGCTAAGTGTTACGGCGGTGATGTAAGCCGTAAGAAAAAGCTGCTGCAGAAGCAAAAAGAAGGTAAGAAACGGATGAAGCAGGTGGGCAACGTAGAAGTGCCCCAGGAAGCCTTCTTGGCCATTTTGAAAGTCGGAGACTAATACTGCATGGCAACCTTGTTCTCGCACCTGTTGGTGCTGTTGACCCTGATCACCGGATTGGTCTGGGCGTTTGATCATTTTCTGCTGCGGCCTAAGCGTTTGGCTGCGGTCGAGGCCTTCGATGCCAACGCTGGCTTGCAGTTGCCCGAAGCCAAGCGTGATGAACAACGCACCGAACTGATGCGGGAAGGGTGGTTTGCGGAAAACTGTCATTCGGTCTTTCCGGTGTTGGCCGTGGTTCTGGTGTTGCGCTCGTTTATCTACGAGCCGTTCCAGATCCCGTCGGGCTCGATGATGCCAACCTTGCTGGTCGGCGACTTTATCCTGGTGGAGAAGTTTGCCTACGGCATCAAAGATCCGGTTCTGCGCAAGACGCTGGTCGAAACCGGCCAGCCGAAGCGGGGCGATGTGGCGGTGTTTAAATACCCACAGGATCCGCGCATTGATTACATCAAGCGGATCGTCGGCCTGCCGGGCGATCGGGTGATCTACAGTAATAAAGAGCTCTACATTCAGCCGGCTTGCGTCAGTGGTACTGAGTGTCAGCCGATGCAGAAGCTGTCACGTGCTCAGGTCAATCGAGGCGAGTTCGTCGATGGGGGCGTCGAGTTACTCCGTTACCGGGAGGTGCTGGGCGACGTAACCCACGATATCTTGATCGATCCGAGCAAGCCGGCCATGAACCAGTATTTTTATCCGCAAAGCGGCACTAAGACCGGTGAATGGGTTGTACCGGAAGGCCAGTACTTCGCGATCGGCGATAACCGAGACAACAGCGCTGATGGCCGTTTCTGGGGCTTTATCGACGAGGAGTTGTTGGTGGGCAAAGCGGTATTTATCTGGATGTCTTTTGAATTTGAACGTGGGCATGACAGCCTGTTGCCCGGTTGGATCCCAACCGGCGTTCGTTTTAACCGGATCGGAGGCCTTGAGTGATTCAGGCGAACCTCAAACGTTTGCAGGATGCGCTGGACTATCAATTCAAGGATTTGAATTTGCTGAAGCTGGCCCTAACCCACCGCAGTGCGGCGGGCCAGCATAATGAACGCCTTGAGTATCTGGGCGACGCGGTGCTGTCGATGGTGGTTGCGGAAGATCTGTACTTGCGCTTCCCGAAGGTCAGTGAAGGCGATATGACCCGGATGCGGGCGACCTTGGTGAAGGGCGTGACCCTAGCCGAGATCGGCCGCGAGTTGGTGTTGTCCGAGGTGATCCGCTTAGGCCCGGGCGAGCTTAAGTCCGGCGGTTTTCGCCGTGAGTCGATCCTGGCGGATGCGGTTGAAGCGATCATCGGCGCCGTGTTCCTCGACGGCGGGGTGGAGCAGGCCAAACAGTTGATCCTCGGATTGTACAAAGACCGACTCGATGCGATCAAGCCGGGCAGCCGGCAGAAAGATCCTAAGACCCGATTGCAGGAGTATCTGCAGGGGCGCAAGAAAGCGCTGCCAACCTATACCGTGATTGCCGTGGAAGGGGATGCCCACGACCAAACCTTTACCGTGAGCTGTCAGGTGGAAGATCTGGCTGATGCTGTGATCGGCCGTGGCGGCTCGCGCCGTAAGGCTGAGCAGGAAGCCGCCGCCCAGACACTGGAGTTACTGATCCCATGACCGATACCACCTATTGCGGCTTTGTTGCCATCGTTGGGCGCCCCAATGTGGGCAAATCCACCCTGCTGAACCGGATCCTGGGTCAGAAGGTGAGCATTACGTCACGCAAGCCGCAGACCACTCGGCATCGCATCATGGGGATCCACACCGAAGGGTCTCACCAGACCATCTTCGTCGATACCCCTGGGCTGCACAAAGAGGAAAAGCGCACCATCAACCGACTGATGAACCGGGCGGCGGCCAGCTCCATCGGTGACGTTGAGATGGTGGTGATGATGGTCGAAGGCACCAAGTGGACCGAAGACGATCAGATGGTGCTCAATAAGATCAAGCGTGGCTCCGGCGGTCGGAAGACCATTCTGGTGGTCAATAAGATCGATCAGGTCAAAGACCGGGCCGAGCTGATGCCGCATCTGCAGTGGCTGCAAAGCCAATTTGATTTTGATGCCATCATTCCGATGTCGGCGGGCAAAGGGGACGATCCGCAGACCATTGTTAAGATGGCGCAGGAGCTGCTCCCTGAGTGCATCCACTACTTCCCGGAAGACTATGTCACCGATCGCAGCTCCCGCTTTATGGCGGCTGAGATCCTGCGCGAAAAGCTGATCCGTTTCCTCGGTGATGAACTGCCCTACTCGCTGAATGTCGAGATCGAGCAGTTTGCCATGGATGAAAAGGGCACCTATCACATCAATGCCTTGATCTTGGTTGAGCGTGAAGGCCAGAAGCGCATGGTGATCGGCAATAAGGGCGAGAAGATCAAAACCATTGGTCAGCAGGCGCGCCTGGACATGCAAGAGATGTTCGACACCAAGGTGTACCTGGAGACTTGGGTCAAGGTGAAGTCGGGCTGGGCCGACGACGAACGGGCACTGCGAAGCCTGGGTTATGGCGACGACTGAGCCGCTCAGTCGAGCCTACCTGCTCCACGCCCGGCCTTACCGGGAAACCAGTCTGCTACTGGATCTCCTCTGCGAGGATCACGGCCGCATTGCGGCCGTGGCTCGTGTTGGCGGCCGCACCGGCCAAGCCAAGAGATCTCAGTTACAACCCTTCCGCCCGTTGCTGGTCGGCCTGTCCGGTCACTCCTCTTTGCGCACTCTCAGCCAGCTCGATGCCCCCAGCCTGCCTTTGCCCATTACCGGTGATGCGCTGTTCGGCGGGCTCTATATCAACGAGCTGTGCCAACGTCTGTTGTCGGAAGGGCAGGCGTTGGAGGGGCTGTTTGAATCCTATCATCAGGCGTTGATGGCGCTAGCCGCCGAGCAGGAGTTGCAGCGCTGCCTGCGCCATTTTGAGCTGCGGTTGTTGCAGAGCCAGGGCCACCTGCCGCCGTTATGGCAGGATGCGCAGGGCATTGATATTGTTGCCCAGCAACATTACGCTTGGCGCACCGGCGTCGGTATGCTGCCGATCGCCGGTGTCGGCTACTGTGGTGAGATGTTGCTGGCTTGGCAAAAGCAGGCCTTAGCAACGCCCGAGCAGTTGCGACAAGCAAAACATCTGATCCGAACCGTGCTGCGGCCACTGCTTGGTAACAAGCCGCTGCACAGCAGGACGCTATTCCAAAAACAACGAGGACGACATGAGCATTCTTCTGGGCGTTAACATCGACCATATCGCGACCCTGCGCCAGGCGCGGGGGACCAACTACCCGGATCCCGTTCATGCCGCCGCCATTGCCGAGATGGCCGGCGCGGATGGCATCACGATCCACTTACGTGAGGATCGCCGTCATATTGTCGATCGGGATGTTGAGGTGCTGGCGCAAACCTTGAAGACCCGCATGAATCTGGAGATGGCCGTAACCGACGAGATGCTGGCCATCGCCGAGCGTATCAAACCGACCTACGTCTGCCTGGTGCCGGAGAAGCGCGAAGAGCTGACCACCGAGGGCGGTCTGGATGTGGCCGGTCAGTTGGCTAAGATCACCCAGGCGGTGTCACGTCTGGCGGCGCAGAGCATCAAGGTGTCGCTGTTTATCGATGCGGATCCAGTCCAAATTGATGCGGCGGTGGCCGCTGGTGCGCCTTATATTGAGATCCACACCGGCGCTTACGCTGACGCCGAGAGTGACGCCGAGCAAGCGGCGGAGCTGGCGCGTATCGCCGAAGGTGCGCGTTATGCCGCTGGCAAGGGCTTGATCGTCAATGCCGGTCACGGCCTGCACTATCACAACGTCAAGCCGATCGCCGCCATCCCGGAGTTTTATGAGCTGAACATCGGCCACGCCATCATCGCCCGAGCCGCGTTGGAGGGGTTGGCGCCGGCGGTGCGTGAGATGAAGCAATTAATGCAGCAGGCCCGTCAGGGGATCTGATGGCGATCCTAGGGTTGGGTACCGACATCGTTGAGATCGCCCGGTTTAGCGAGCGACTTGAGCGTATGGGCGAGGAGAAGGCGGAACGCTTTGCCGCTCGGATCCTGACCCCGGATGAGCTGGAGGCCTGGCTGACTCACAGCGATCCGGCCCGGCTTCTGGCCAAGCGCTTTGCGGTCAAAGAGGCGGCGGCCAAGGCCCTTGGCACCGGCATTGGTCGCGGTGTGTCGTTCCAGCATATCGAGTTGTGCCATGACGCGTGGGGCGCGCCCCAGTTGCAGTTGAGTGACGGAGCGTTGGAGCGTTTGCGTCAACTCGGTGGCCAGCATTGTCACGTGAGCCTGTCTGATGAGCGACACTACGCGATGGCCACGGTGATCCTGGAGCGTTAACCGCCGAGTGCCTACGTTGACCCGACAAGCCGCACCTACCGTGCGGCTTTTTCAATGGTGCCGATCGGATGATGGGAGTGTGACTGGTATAAATTAAAATTGATACTTAGCGGTCAGGGCCAGGGCAAGTTGATCGGTCAGTGCCAAGCCTTCGTTGTGGCTGAGATCGAGCACAAAGGTGGCGCGGCCTTGGACGAGGCCACCGCCAAAGCGGGCTTGCCAGCGCGTTGCAGCGGAGGGCCGGGGCTGATAGCGGGCGACGGGGGCGAGTTGCGTGCCGATAAACCAGTTGCGGCGTTCACTGCCAAATTGAAGCAGTGGCACTAAGCGGGCTGGCTCAGGCATGCCGGGTTGACTGGTTAGGTTCCAAGCAAAGGGATCGGTTCGACCGTGCGAAGCGGGTTCGTTGCCATAGGCGGGTATCGACAATGCCGCCAAGCACAAGCTCGCGATGGGTGCCCACACACTTCCCTGCCAGGACATAGCATGCCTCCGTTGATGCCGGAGGTTAAGTGTAGCAGCGGTTTTAACCGGTGGGCTGGATCCGCACAAACTTGACCATGTTTTCGGCCACCTCGACGACCTCAAGGTTATGGCCCGCGACGTTCAGGCGAGTGCCCGGGGCGGGGATCTCCTCCAACTGCTCCAAGATTAAGCCGTTCAGGGTCTTGGGGCCGTCGGTTGGCAGGCTCCAGGCGGTCTCTCGATTGAAGTCACGCAGGGTGATGCTGGCATCCACCAACAGATTCCCGTCGGCTTCGCGGGTAATGTCTTCGCTGGGCGGGGTTTGCAGCCCGGTGGTGAAGTCGCCGACGATCTCTTCGAGGATGTCTTCGAGTGTGACCAGTCCCTGGATGTCACCATACTCATCGACCACCAAGCCAATGCGCTCTTTGGCCCGTTGGAACTTGAGCAGCTGCACATTGAGAGGGGTGCCTTCGGGGATGAAGTAGATCTCTCTCACCGCGCGCAGCAAGGTGCCTTTATCGGTGTCTTTTTGATGCTCTTTGGTGAGCAGACGCAGCACGTCGCTCAGATGAACAAAACCCACCACATCGTCGATGTTGTCGCGATAGAGCAGCACTCGGGTGTGTGGGCTGTGGGTCAGCTGACGGATAATGGCGCGATAATCGTCGTTGATGTCGATGGCGTACAGCTCGGCCCGGGGGATCATGATGTCCTCGACCGTGACCTTTTCCAGATCCAAAATGGAGACCAGCATCTCGCGGTGCCGGCGCGGGATCATACCGCCAGCCTCATGCACCACAGAGCGTAGTTCTTCAGGCGAAAGGTGATCGTCATTGCCGCTGCTGTGCCTGACCCCCATCAGTCGCAGTAAGCCGTTGCTGATCAGGTTAATGAAAAAGACGAAGGGGTAGCAGAGGCTCATCAGCGGTCGCAGCACGATGCTGTTGGGGTAGGCCAGCTTCTCCGGGTAACGAGCGGCGAAGGTTTTTGGGGTTACCTCGGCGAAGATCAGGACGATAAAGGTGAGCGCACCGGTGGCCACTGCGGGACCCCAATCGCCGAACCAACGCTGGCAGATGATGGTGGCTAATGAGGCGGCTGCGATGTTGACCACGTTATTGCCGATCAGGATCAGGCCGATCAATCTATCCGGGCGCTGGAGCAGACGCTCAGCCCGCTGGGCCCCGCTGTGGCCGTGTTGGGCCAGGTGTCGCAACCGATAGCGGTTGAGCGACATCATGGCGGTTTCCGTACCGGAGAAAAAGGCGGAGATAATGATCAGGGTTGTCAGGATCAGCAGTAAGCTGTTGGTGGAGATGGCGTCCAACGGGGTTTCTCAAAAGGCCTATGAGCTTCACATGAAACGGCGAAGCGCCCCGAGTGTCAAGAACTGCGGAGCGCGAGAGGGGAATTAGTTGAGGATCAGCTCTTTCACGACCCGACTACCGAAGTAAGCCAAGGTTAAAATGGCGGCGCCACTCAGGCTGTAGGCCACGGCGGTGCGGATCCGTACCCCTCGGGTATGATGTTGCAATAGCATGGTGCCGTACAGGCCCCAGGCCAGCATCGACAGGATGGCCTTATGGCCCTTGCCGTCACCGAGAAAGTTGTCGAGAAACACCCAGCCTGTCAGCAGACCGGCACTGAGCAGAACAAAGCCAACCCAGATGAAGTGATACAGTTGTTTCTCGACCGTCATTAAGGGGGGCAGGGCGGTATTGAGCATCAATTGGCGATCTTTGAGGCGACGGTCGATCCCGGCCAACTGCAGCGCGTAGAGGGCAGCCAGCAGCATGACCGCGTAGGCGAGCATGGCGAGGAAGACGTGGATCAATATCGCCGGCTCGGCTTCGAAATGGGTGATGTAGCTGGGCGGCAGCAGCCAGAGGGCGGCGACCGCTAAGATCGCCCCGGCGTACACCGCCGGCGCGGCGATCAACACCTTGAGGCGTGGCATCATGACGGTGATGGCCGCAGTAATAAACCAGATCAGCAGGGATAGGGTGTTGGTCAGGCTGAAGTTTTGCCCTTCTTTTACCATGATGGCATCCGTCAGCGCGACGGCGTGGGCCAACAGCGCCAGAGTGGCGATGACGGTGATCGGCTTCCGTTGGGGCCCCTGGGGGTGTAATAGGCGGGACGCCAAGAGGGCGAAAGCGATGACGTATCCTAAGATCGCCGCGACTGCGAATAACTCCATGTGATCCCTTTTCGCATTAATTTGTTCAGGCCGTTGCCTAAACCCAAACTCTGTTAGCAACAGCTTATCATGGGGTTAACCCTTTGCGCATCGGGGCAATGGCCACAGATGTGATCTGCGCTGGATTGAGTTTATTTCCCTGCCATCGCTATAATGGCGGCTTATTCCTATTGAGTGGTACAGCACAGGCGATGTTCCAGAATCTCTCCGAGCGTTTAAATCAAACGCTGAAAAACATCAGCGGTCGCGGTCGGCTGACCGAAGACAACATCAAAGACACCTTGCGCGAAGTGCGCATGGCGCTGTTGGAGGCGGACGTCGCCCTGCCGGTGGTGCGCGAGTTCATCAAGAAGGTGCGGGAGCGCGCCGTCGGCACCGAGGTCAGCAAGAGTCTGTCACCGGGCCAGGCGTTCGTTAAGATCGTGCGCACCGAGCTGGAAGCGGCGATGGGGGAGGCCAATGAAGCGCTGAACCTGGCGACCCAGCCTCCGGCGGTGATCATGATGGCTGGCTTGCAAGGGGCGGGTAAAACCACCTCGGTGGCTAAGCTGGCCAAGCACTTAAAAGAGCGCCAGAAAAAATCGGTGATGGTGGTCAGTGCCGACGTCTACCGTCCGGCGGCGATCAAGCAGTTGGAGACCCTCGCCGGCGAGGTGGAGGTGACCTTCTTCCCGTCGACCATCGAGCAGAAGCCGGTGGATATCGCCAACGCGGCCATCGCCGAGGCGAAGAAGCAGTTTATCGATGTGGTGATCGTGGATACCGCCGGTCGTCTCCACGTTGACGGTGAGATGATGGACGAGATCATCGCCTTGCATGCGGCCATCACCCCGATCGAAACCCTGTTTACCGTTGATGCCATGACGGGCCAAGATGCGGCCAACACCGCCAAGGCTTTTAACGAGGCGTTGCCGCTGACCGGGGTGATCCTGACCAAGGTGGACGGTGATGCCCGTGGCGGTGCCGCGCTCTCTATCCGCCACATCACCGGCAAGCCGATCAAGTTCCTGGGTGTGGGTGAGAAAACCGACGCACTGGAGCCGTTCCATCCGGATCGGATCGCGTCCCGGATCCTCGGCATGGGCGATGTACTTTCCCTGATCGAAGAGGTGGAAGCTAAGGTCGACCGCAAGCAGGCGGAGAAGCTGGCAACCAAGATGAAGACCGGTAAGGGCTTCGATCTGACCGATTTCCGCGATCAGCTGCAGCAGATGGACAACATGGGCGGCATGATGGGCATGCTGGAGAAGTTGCCAGGTGTGGGCCAGTTGCCACCGGAAGCACTGGCGCAAGTGCAAGACGGTAAGATGACCAAGCGGATGGAAGCGATCATCAACTCGATGACGCCCAAAGAGCGCGCGCGTCCTGACATTATCAAAGGCAGTCGCAAGAAACGGATCGCTGCGGGGGCCGGTACCAACATCCAGGAAGTGAACAAGCTACTGAAGCAGTTCACCCAGATGCAGAAGATGATGAAGAAGATGAAAGGGGGCGGGATGAAGAAAATGATGCGCAGCATGGGCGGTATGATGCCGCCGGGGATGAAATTCCCGCGTTAAATCCCGCCTGAACTGGCAGACTGCCGCTAAACTTAGCGCTGCCAGTGGCCACTTTATAGCCCGACCGGTTGCATTGAGCGCGAGTTCAGGTAAAATCGGCGGGCTTTCTACCTTGGGGCCATTTTTTGGCCCCTGTTTTATTGAACACCATTAGAGGATGTACACCGTATGGTTACCATTCGTTTGGCTCGTGGCGGCGCAAAAAAGCGTCCTTTCTACTCTGTTGTAGTTGCGGACAGCCGTAACGCCCGTGACGGCCGTTTCATTGAAAAAGTGGGTTTCTTTAACCCAATCGCAACTGGTCAAGCTGAAAAGCTGCGTCTGGACCTGGCCCGTGTTGAGCACTGGGTTGGTCAAGGTGCGTCTGTATCTGACCGTGTTGCTACCCTGATCAAAGACGCGCGTAAAGCGGCTGCTTAATCAGGCTTAGGTAAGGCACTCAGATGACCAACACTCAGGAAATGATCGTGGTTGGCCGACTCGGCTCAGCTTACGGGATCCGCGGTTGGTTGAAGGTCAATGCCTTTACCGACGCACAAGAAGGTATTTTCGATTACTCCCCCTGGTACCTGCAGGTACAAGGGCAATGGCAAGAAGTGAAGGTGGCCAACTGGCGCCAACACGGCAAAGGCGTTGTTTGTTTGCTGGAAGGGATCGCCGATCGCAACCAGTGCGAACAGTACGTTAATTGTGAGATTGCCATTAAAGCAGAACAGCTCAACGAGCTGCCAGAGGACGAGTTCTACTGGCGTGACTTGGTGGGGTGTTCGGTGGTGAACACGCAAGGCTACAACATGGGCGAAGTGACCGGTATTCTGGAAACGGGCTCCAATGATGTGCTGGAAGTGAAAGCCATGAGTAAAGATGCCTTTGGCAAACGAGAGCGTTTGATCCCGTTTGTCACCGAGCAGTTCGTCCTTGAGGTGGACTTGCAAGGTAAACAAATTAAAGTCGATTGGGATCCAAGTTTCTGACGACAAGGAGCTATCTATGTGGCTGGGGGTTGTAACCCTTTTTCCTGAGATGTTCCGTGCTATCACAGACTTCGGGGTAACCGGTCGGGCCGTGAAAAACGGCTTGCTTCAGGTACAAACGTGGGATCCTCGCGATTTCACCCATGATCGACATCGTACCGTGGACGATCGCCCTTACGGCGGCGGACCGGGTATGTTGATGATGGTTCAACCATTACGGGATGCCATCCGTGCTGCGAAAGCAGAAGCGGGGGAGGGGGCTAAGGTGATTTACCTGTCGCCTCAAGGGCGCAAGTTGACTCAACCGGGTGTTGAACAACTGGCAACCTATGAACGTGTGGTCTTGGTGTGTGGTCGATACGAAGGTGTTGATGAGCGCATCATTGAAGCTGAAGTGGATGAGGAGTGGTCCGTTGGTGACTATGTCCTCAGTGGCGGTGAGCTGCCGGCGATGAACCTGATCGATGCTGTGTCCCGTTTGGTACCCGGCGTGTTAGGCAAAGCGGCTTCGGCAGAGCAAGACTCCTTTTCGGATGGCTTGCTGGACTGTCCCCACTATACCCGTCCAGAGGTTCTGGATGGACAGGCAGTACCGGAAGTGTTGCTGAGCGGCAACCATGAATTGATCCGGAAGTGGCGCCTCAAGCAGTCTTTAGGACGCACTTGGGAACGTCGGCCGGAACTATTGAATAACCTAGCTCTGACTGACGAGCAGGCGAAATTGCTTGCCGAGTTTGTAACCGATAAAACGGTGAAACGTTAGAGTTTTCAGTTAATTCTAGGACGAGAATATTATGAGCAATATCATTAAGCAGCTCGAAGACGAGCAGTTGAAAAGCGACGTACCAGCCTTTGGCCCTGGTGACACTGTCGTTGTTCAAGTACGTGTAACTGAAGGCGAGAAGACTCGTCTGCAGGCATTTGAAGGTGTGGTTATCGCTAAGCGTAACCGTGGCCTGCACAGTGCATTCACTGTACGTAAGATCTCTAATGGTGAAGGTGTAGAGCGTGCGTTCCAGACCCACTCTCCACTGGTAGAAAGCATTGCCGTTAAGCGTCGCGGTCGCGTACGTCGTGCGAAACTGTACTACTTGCGTGAGCGCAGTGGTAAGTCTGCACGTATCCGTGAGCGTCTGAACTAAGATCGATTTATTTCGAGATTAGACTCAGTCTTACAAGCCCGCCTTAATGGCGGGCTTGTTCGTTGTTGGCCCCGCAACATCCCCTTGTCCCCCCTGCCTATCAGCCTTCTCTCTTTGGCTAAAATGTTGTTTATAAGCGGTTAATCCTCTTTCATTCGCCAAATGGCTGTTTACATAAGTTGCCATGGTTGGCAAGCTGTGAAGCAGACCGCGATAAGGCGGCGTGATGTGAAGTAAATGAGGCCGACAGTGCACAAGGACAGCATAAATAACATCCATATCGATTCAGAACGCGTATTGACCAGCCCTGCCGAGTTGAAACAGGCTCTGCCGCTGTCGGATAGCGCCTATCGATATATTCTGGATGCGCGCCGTCAGGTCGCCGATATCGTTCACAAACGCGACAGCCGCTTGCTGGTGATCGCCGGACCCTGCTCGATCCACGACATCGAATCGGCCAAGGAATACGCGGTTAAGCTGAAGAAGCTGCATGATGAGCTGGGCGATCAGTTTTACATCTTGATGCGGGTTTACTTTGAGAAGCCGCGTACCACCGTTGGGTGGAAAGGGCTGATCAATGATCCGGACATGAACGGCTCCTTCGATGTGGAAAAAGGCTTGAGGCAGGCGCGTGAATTGTTGATCTGGCTGGCCGAGCTGGAGTTGCCGGTGGCCACCGAGGCGCTCGATCCCATCAGCCCACAGTATCTGGGCGAGTTGTTCTCCTGGTCGGCGATCGGCGCCCGCACAACTGAGTCACAAACCCATCGGGAGATGGCGTCCGGGCTGTCGATGCCGGTGGGCTTTAAGAACGGCACTGATGGCAAGCTGGATGTGGCGATCAATGCGCTGCAAGCCGCGTCTCATAGCCACCGCTTTATGGGGATCAACCCCAATGGTCAGGTGGCGCTGTTGACCACACAGGGCAATCCGGATGGCCATGTGATCCTGCGTGGCGGTAAACAGCCAAACTACGATTCGGTCAATGTGGCTTTGTCGGAAGATGCGCTGCATCAGCATGGACTCAATGCCCGCCTGGTGGTGGATTGCAGCCACGGCAATTCCAGCAAGGATCACGCGCGCCAGCCTCTGGTGGCGCAGAACGTGTTCCATCAGATCATGGATGGCAATACCTCGATCATCGGCCTGATGTTGGAGAGCCACCTGAAAGAGGGCAACCAGAGCAGCGATCTGCCATGGGAGCAGTTGGAGTACGGTTTGTCCATCACCGACAAATGCATCGACTGGGCCACCACTGAGTCGCTGCTGCGGGTTGGTGCTCAGGCGCTGGCGCCGAAGCTGTCGAACCGATTTAAGGAGGCTTGATGGCGGAGCCAAGCAGTAAGGCATTGGACGGTCTGCGGGTTAAGATCGATGCGGTCGATCAGGAGCTGTTGCAGCTGTTACGTCGTCGGCTGGATCTGGTGGCCGAGGTGGGCGCCATCAAGCATAAGGATGGGGTGCCGATCTACGCGCCCAAGCGCGAGGCCAGTATGTTGGCCAAGCGCCGCGCCGAAGCGGAGGCGATGGGCATTCCGCCGCAGCTGATCGAGGATCTGTTGCGGCGGATGATGCGCGAGTCCTACATCTCAGAGAATGATGTGGGTTTTAAGCGGATCCATCCGACATTAGGGCCGGTGGTGATCGTCGGTGGCGCGGGTAAGCTGGGCCAAGTATTCGCTAATCTGTTTGGCTTATCCGGCTACGAGGTGCGGATCCTCGACAAGGCGGATTGGGCGCGAGCACCACAGCTGCTGGCCGACGCCGGTGCCGTGGTGATCTCGGTTCCCATTGAGGCCACCTGCGAGGTGATCGAGCGTTTGCCGCCGCTGCCTGTGGATTGTTTGCTGGTGGATCTGACCTCGATCAAGCAGGGTCCCTTGGCCGCCATGTTGCGGGTGCACCCCGGTCCGGTCTTGGGTCTACACCCTATGTTCGGGCCGGACGTCAGCAGTCTGGCCAAGCAGGTGGTGGTGGTTTGTCACGGCCGTGCGGAAGCCAAATATCAGTGGTTGCTGGAGCAGATCCAGATCTGGGGGGCCCGTCTGCATGAGGCGCCAGCGTCTGAGCACGATCAGGCGATGCAGTTGGTGCAGGCGATGCGACACTTTACCGCCTTCGTCTACGGCCTCCACTTGAAGCGCGAGCATGCGGATATCGAACAGCTGCTGCAGTTCAGCTCGCCGATCTACCGGTTGGAGTTGGCGATGGTCGGGCGCTTGTTTGCTCAGGATCCCAGCCTGTACGCCGACATTATCTTTGCCCAGCCAGACGCGTTAGCGCGCGCACGTCATTATCTGCAGCGTTACCAAGAGGCACTGGCGCTGTTGGAAGCGGGGGATAAAGCGGGCTTTTGTGACAGCTTTGCCGAGGTAGCAGAGTGGTTTGGTGACTTCGCCGAGCAGTTTCGCAGTGAGAGCGCCAATATGTTGATGGTGGCTAATGACAGCCGTAGCGTCTAAGTTACTCCTCATCACTCGGTTTTAGGCAGGCGGAGAATGGCAAAGATCCATATTGAGCGCACGCACCAGTTGGAGCAGCACCAGCTGCGCGGATTGGTCGACGATGTGGCCGAATCGCTGACGCGAGAGTATGCGCTGCGCTGTCATTGGGTGGGCTCGGAGTTGGTGTTTCGTCGCCGCGGGGCGCACGGACGGCTGCTGCCACAGGCCGATAGGTTGATCCTGACGCTGGAGTTGGGCCTGCTGCTGGGCCCCCTCTCTTGCGGCATCGAGCAGGCGATCCACCAGAGGCTGGATGAGCTGCTCAGCGACTGAAAAGGGACCGGCCTAGCGTCGGTCTTTTTTGATCTGGCGCAATTGTGACCACAGTTAGAAAGCCCTTTCTAACCGATCTCCATACACTGAAATCAAGGAAGTGCAGTGTATACCCGTTGTGAAGATAGGAGGTCGTTATGTCAAACCATGAATTCAATACCCGTGCGGAACAAGAGGAAGCGATGGCGCGTAAGATCTGGCTCGCTGGGCTGGGCGCGTACGCCAAAGGGACCAAAGAGCTGAATCAGCTATCCAACAAGTCACGCAGCTGGCTTGATGAGCTGGTTGAGCGTGGGCGGGAGATGGAACATCAAACCAAAAATCGGCTGAAGGATGCGCAGGAGCAGACTCAGGTTGCGGTGGAGCAGCAGCTCAATAGCCGTATGCAGCGGATCACCGGATTGGATCCTCGTCAGCTCGATGAGCTGGATGCGAAATTGGATCAACTGACCGCTGTGGTTGAGCAGTTGGCGCAGGCCAAAGCTGAGCCGGTTGAAGCGAAGGCACCAGAAGTGAAGAAGCCGGCAGTACGGCGGACCCGCAAAGTGGCTGAGAAAGAGAGCTGATCCCGATTAGACGGTGAAGATCGCCAAGGAGGTGAGTATGAACACCGAACTGAGAGAAAAAGCCCAAAACTGGCTCGAAGACAGTGAGCAGTTGGGACGCAATATCTGGTTGGCAGGCTTAGGGGTGTATGGCAAGAGCCTAGAAGAGGCGAAGCAGCTGGAGCAGCACAGCACGTCGCTGTTCGATACCTTGGTCGAAGAGGGCCGAGCCGTTGAGGCTGAAACCCGCAATACGATTGATCGGCAGGTAGGTAATGCCAATCGTGGGGTTGAGCAGCGTGTTCAGGCTCTGTTTAGCCGGTTGAGCGGCATTGATCCGCAGCGGATAGACGGCTTGAATGATAAGATCGATCAGCTCACGGACGCCGTGGCTGTGTTGGCCAAGGATGCCAAAGCCAAGGAATAGGCTCGCCGCAACGCGGCATATGAGGAGGCGCAATGGCCAAACTATCACTGCTGGATCTGGGTTTTGTCCTGTTTGAAAGCGATACCACACCTTTGCACATCAGTGGATTGGTGCTGCTGGAACCGCCTCAACAGGCCCGAGAAGAGTTTGGTAGCCATTTGGTGGCCAAGCTCAAAGCGAGCGGTCCGGTTCAGGCGCCGTTTAACCGAGTCTTGCAGTGGGGCTTAACTCGGCTGCCGCATTGGCAGCCGACCGACTCCGTTGAGATGGATTACCATATCCGCCACTCTCATCTTCCAGAGCCTGGCGATCGTCACCAGCTGTTGGAGCTGGCGGGTCGGATCCATAGCTACCGTTTGGATCGCAGTCGTCCCTTGTGGGAGCTGTGGGTGATCGATGGCCTACAAAACGGCCAGGTGGCCATCTTGTTCAAGCTCCACCACGCCTTGGCGGATGGGGTGCGTGCCAATGAGCTGTTTGCCCGCAGTTGCAGCCCGGATCCGCAAGGGGAGGGGGTGCTATTTTGGCAAGGCGATGCCCAAGACGATGCAACGGCGCGCCAGGCGCGGGATTCGCTACTGTCGTCATTGCTCGACCCCAAATTGTGGCGCAGGCAGTTCCACGCCAGCGTTGGCTTGGCCAAGCTGGCGGGTAAGTTGGCGCTCAATGTGGCCGATCTGGCCCCGACTCGGTTGAAGGTTCCCTTCACCGCGCCCCGAACGCCGTTTAATGTCAGTCCCGATAAAGCGCGCACTGTCGCCCTTTGTCGTTTGCCTCTGCGGCGCTTTTCTCGTCTGGCCAAACTCACCGGCAGCACCACCAATGATGTGATGCTGACCGTGTGTGACATGGCCCTGCAGCGCTACCTGCAACTGCATAACTGGCAGGGAGAGAAACCTCTGGTGGCTTTGATGCCGATCAATCTGCGCCAGGATGGCGAGATCAGTCATAGCTGCAATAAGATCAGTCTGGGTTTGGTTGAGTTGGGACAGAGCGATGCGCTGCCGCTCGAGCGGTTGCACGCCATTCGGGACGGT
This sequence comes from Ferrimonas pelagia, assembly GCF_039543565.1. Classification (NCBI taxonomy): domain Bacteria; kingdom Pseudomonadati; phylum Pseudomonadota; class Gammaproteobacteria; order Alteromonadales; family Ferrimonadaceae; genus Ferrimonas; species Ferrimonas pelagia. The sequence goes on from NZ_BAABJZ010000098.1 coordinate 60,426, forward strand.
ACCTTGGGGATCAAGCAGGAGGCGCTGGACCTGTCTCCAGACGCGTATTTCCAGTACTCCATTGTGGTCAATGGGCTGTCGCTGGCCGCAGGCCGACTCGGCTTGCACCACTATCTGCCCCCTGCGACCAATATGCTGATCTCGAATGTGCATGGCAGTAAGCAGAAGCTTTACTTTATGGGGGCAGAGGTGGAGCAGATCTTCCCGCTGTCGCTGTTGCTGCCGGGTCAGACCCTGAACGTCACCCTGCTCAGTTACGCCGGTGAGATGCATTTTGGTTTGATCTGTTGCCGTCGTTCCCTGCCGGGGTTTGAGGCGATCGCCGAGCACTTGAAGGAAGCCTTGACGGAACTGGAGATGGAAACCCTACAAACGGTCGCTCAGGTGATCCAGGCTCGCTCAGCTTAAGGAGTGAGAGCCAAAGGAGGAGAGCATGCCTAGCTGGCGTTCCAAGGCGTTAAATAAGCTGTTATTCCGAGTGATGCGATCGCGCTTGGCCCGCTGCGAGGATGTATACAGCTTACGTCGAGCGTTGGCTGAGCTGGAGCGCTTGGGCAACTACATCCTGCCACCGCCCGGACTGGAGTGCATCCCAGATCGGATCGGTGGCGTTAGCTGTGATTGGGTGACCACGGGCCAGCCGGCCAGTGATGCGGTGATCCTCTACTGTCATGGCGGGGGGTTTTGCATTCGTACGCCGGAAAGTCACAGTGCCATGCTGGCGCGTTTGGGAGAGATGTCTCAGGCGCGGGCGCTGATGGTGGATTATCGGTTGGCGCCGGAATTTCCATTCCCGGCGGCGGTGCATGATTGTTTCGCCGTCTATCAAGACCTGCTCAAACAGGGCTGTAAGCCGGAGCGGATCGTCCTGGCGGGTGACTCTGCCGGTGGCAACTTGGTGCTCACCACTTTGATGCAGGTGCGGGACGCGGGGCTGGCGATGCCGTTGGCCGCCGTGCTGCTCTCACCGGCCACCGATATGACCATCAATGGAGAGTCGGCGTTTTTGCTGCGGCATGACGACCCGTTTTTCGATCTGGGCACCTTGCTGTTGATGCGTAATGCCTACCTCAATGGGCACCATCCGTGTGATCCGCTGGTCTCGCCGATCTATACCGATATGGCGGGCATGCCGCCGATGATGATCCATGTTGGGGCGCTTGAGATCCTGCAGGATGATTCGGTGCGATTGGCGTCGCGCTTGCGCCGAGCGCAATGCTCGGTGGACCTGACCGTCTGGCCGGGGATGCCTCATGTGTTCCCGCTGTTCTATCAACTGCCCGAGGCGCAGGAGGCGCTGGCGCGCACCGCCGCATTTATCCGTTTTCAGTTGCAGTCTTAGCCGACGAGCGGGTTAATCCGGGTCGAGTTTGGCTACGGCAGGGTGTTGGTAGGGGGCCAAGAGTACGGCCAACCGGGTGACGCCATTGCGGATCCGAGTTTCCTGATCCGCTTCCTTATCCAAGATCTGATCATAGCTGAGGCTGCCGAGGGTGGTCAGCATCAGGCTGTCGGCCAGCGCATGGCGTAATTGGGTGGAGAGCCCTAGGGGTTGCAACTGCTCCATGCCATCGAGCAGGGCCTGGCTAAACTGGCGCAGTTGACGGATAAGGCGCAGCCATTTGGCCGGGATCCGGCCACTGGCGAAGCGAAAGGCTTCCTGATCGCGAAACAGGAAGCGAAAATGGTGGCAGATCCGCAGTACCGAGTGCAGCAGCGGATCGTATTCATCCGGTGCCATCTCTTCGGTGCGGATCCGCAGGATCAGCCGATTGAGTGCCAGCTCGCATTCGGCCATGAGGGCCGTGAGGATCTCCTCTTTGCCCTTGAAGTGGTAATACAGGTTACCCGGGCTGATCCCCAACTGCTCGGCAATGTCGACGCTGGTGATCCGCGCCGTACCGCTGTCGTTAAACAGAGTCAGGCTGGCATCGAGGATCCGCTCGCGGGTGCCCATCTATTCTACCTGCGTTTGGCATTGCTCAAGCAGGTACTGGCGCTCCTGCTCGGCCATGCGCTGGCTGTCCTCACAGGCAAACCGCTCCAGCTTGCTGCCGACAAAGGGCAGCGCGCATTTAAACTCCAACTCAACCCGATTGCAGCAACCGTCGCCAACGGCTTCGATCTGCATCTGGCCGCGGATCCTGATCGGCACGCCGGGCAGGGTAATGGAGAGTTGGCAGCGGTAGGGGCCGCCCTCCTCCAACTGCCATTGCTCGGATTGCTCGATAAGATTGCGCTCGCCCACCAGTGAGCGCAGTGCTGCGGGGATCTGGCTTTGCACTTCGCGGCTGGTGGCCAGCTGATACTGGTCGTCCTGTTGTTGGCTTTGACGCAGGCGTACCTTAGTGGCGCCGATCGCTTGATACTTCTCCTTGACCGCATCCGCTTGGATAAAGTGGGTCAGCAGTTGCTCGACAGGGCAAGGGTAGTCGTGTTTGAGGGTCAGCTTCATCTCCGGCTCTCTCTAGAAATAGATCCCACGCAACAGCGCGGCGAAGTTGATCTGCTCTTGCCGGCGCGCCAGTGTGGTGGATTCGCTGCGCGTGGCGCTGTCGGGGAACATGCGGTAGGCCGCGTTCATGATGATCTCAGCAAACTTGGGCGTGGTCGCGTGCAGCACGGCACCGAGGATCCCGAGTCGGGTCGCTATCCGCTTCGGCTGGTGGAGCACCCCTTTGAGCACTAGATCGGCGGCGTCGTCCGGGGTCAGCGTCGGCACATCGTTATAGAGCTTGGTTGGGGCGATCATTGGCGTCTTCACCAGTGGCATATTGATGGTGGTGAAGCGGACCCCCATATCGGAGTATTCCGAGGCGGCGCAGCGACTGAAGGCATCCAGCGCCGCCTTGGAGGCAACGTAGGCGGAAAAGCGCGGCGAGTTGGTGAGCACGCCGATGGAGCTGATATTGAGGATCTGACCCCGGCGCTGTTTCTCCATGTGTTCCAGTACGCCCAAGGTGAGCCGCAAGGCGCCAAAGTAGTTGATCGCCATGGTGCGTTCGAAGTCGTGGAATCGCTCCTTGGAGTCGGTGACGGCTCGGCGGATGGAGCGGCCGGCGTTGTTGATCAGCACATCGACGCCGCCATGCTCTTCATGTGCCCATTGCAGCAGGGCATCGACATCGGCATCAACAGTGAGATCGGCGGTGTAGCCATAGGCGTCTGCACCTAGCTCACGCGCCTGTTGACAGGCCAGCTCGAGCGCATCGCCTTCACGGGCCACCATCAGGATCTTGGTGCCACACCGGGCGAGTTTCAGGGCAGAGGCCAGGCCAATGCCGGAGCTGGCGCCGGTCAACAGCACGGTTTGGCCCCGGAGTCGGTCACACAGGCATTGATTGAGATCCAGCTCAGGGTCTAGGTTGCGCTCCCAGTAATCCCAGATCACCGGGGCGTAGTCTTGCAGTCGGGGACATTGGATCCCGCCGCGTTGCAGCAGCGCTTGGGTTTCTCGGCAATCGAAGCGGGTGGGGTAGTTGAGCAGCTTCAGTGCCGCTTCCGGTAAGCCGTACTCCTCCAGCACCGCCGAGCCGATTCGGCGCGCGGGCGGATAGTGCAATGCCATCTGCAGCAGGTGACGGGGGATCAGATCAAGCAAGCGGGTGTTGAGGCGCAGCGCCATCTGCGGTGCGTGGGCGGCTTCGGCGAACAGGTTGATCACCTCGCCGCTGCGCAGTGGCTGGGGATCGGTCAGGTGAAAGCAGCGGCCATCGAGATCGTCACAGTGGGCCAGGTAGTCCATCGCCTCGGTGACGAAATCGACCGGCACGATGTTGAGGCGACCGCCTTCCGGGCCGAGAAGTGGCAGCCACTTGGGCAGGTTGTCCCGCAACTTCTGCAGCATCTTGAACACCATATAGGGGCCGTCGACGCGATCGGCTTCACCGCTTTGCGAATCGCCCACCACAATGCCGGGACGGTAGATCCGAAATGGCACGGCACAGCTGTCGCGCACCGCTTTTTCCGCTAGGTGTTTGGTCAGGAAGTAGGGGTTTTCCATGTGTTCGGCTTCTTCAAACATGGATTCGCTGAAGGAGCCGCGGTATAGACCGGCTGCAGCAATCGAGCTGACATGGTGGAAGCAGCCGGCATTAATTTGCTCGGCGGCGGCTAACGCGTGCTTGGTGCCTTCCACATTGGCGGCGATCTGCACCTCGGCGCTGGCATTGAGATCGTAGATGGCGGCGAGGTGGAAGAAGTGCGCGATCTGGCCGTGCAGACGATCGAGATCCGCCGGGCCGATCCCTAGGCCGGGTGAGAGCAGATCGCCGCGGATCGGGATCAACCGACTCGGCTCGATCTCTAACTGCTGGCCTAACGCAGCTAGCCTAGCTTCTGCTCGGTCGCTGCGGACCACGCAATACAACGGGCCTTGCCGCTTTGCCAATTTGGCGAGAAAGAAACGACCGATAAAGCCGGTCGCCCCGGTGATCAAATACCCCATGTGTCTGCCTCCATGCAGCCTTGGTTGAACACTGGTCAGTCCAGTTCGGACATTGTGACCAATGGAATCATAGAGTACAAAAACTATTCGAAGCAAGCTTGTGTTGGATCAAGAAATTCCGGCTAATGTTTGAAATATATCCATTGTTGACAATGAGTTAGGGTTAGTGGTATTTGGCAAAAAAAGCCCCGCAGTCGCAGGGCTGAGTGGCTAACGGTACAAGGCAGCCATCAGTTGGGCCAATGCGGCCGCGTCGAACTGGGGCTGGATAGCGAGCAGTAAGCCGTCGGCTCCGGCGGTTTTAGCCGCTTGGATCAACGCCAGATCGAGCGCCAAATGTTGGCTGTCACAGTCCGGTGCCAATAGCACCGGCAGATGACTGTGCTGTTTGAGCCAGGCCACCATCGCCAGATCCAGTCGGGGTCGATCGCCCTCGCGCTGACCCGGCTCACACAGGATCACCTGTTGATTGCCTTGTTGCAGAATGATCTCGGCGGCGTCCAGCAATGCTTGTCCGTCAGCCTGCTCAGGCCGGATCAGGATCACCGGACGTTGATCTTGCCCTGCGGCGGCGAGCAAAGCGGGCTCGTTGAGCGCGCCGGGACCGAGCAGCAGCAGATCACAATATTCCGACAGCAGCGGGCGCCGCTCGGCCGCGGTCAACTCGCCAACTAACGGCAGGCCCAGCTGTTGGCACAGTTTCGCGTGGGTGCGCAGGCTGGCCTCGTCTTGATCGTGGCTACCCCAGAGCGCCGCTCCGGCGTACTCCTTGACCGTGCGGGCGATCTCGTTGGCTTCCATCGAGTGATGGGCCGGCCCGGCCAGGATCCGGAAGCTGCCGTCTCCCAGTTGCTGATGCCCGATCCGGATAGGGCTGGTTCGGGCTTTGTGAGTGCGCGAATGCAGCGGTGTCTCGTCGCTTAGGCGGGGATCGTGCGCCAAGGCATGACTGTCCAGCTCGGTCGGCAGCACGGTTTCACACGGGTAGCAGCCGAGGACTTTGACAAAGCGGGTCAGGCGGGTCAGATCGCGCAGCGCTTGCTGCATCGGTTGGCTGTGCAGATTGGCTTGCACATCCAGATAGAACATCTCTTCCCAGGGGTTGCCGTGGATGGGCCGAGACTCAAGTTTGGTCATGTTGACGCCGTTATCGCGCAGCACGCTGAGTGCCTCAACCAAAGCGCCGGGCTGCTGGCCTGTGGCCATCAGCAGCGTGGTCTTGGCCGGCACCTGCGGCGGGACATCGACCGGCTTGCGTGCCAGCACCAAAAAGCGGGTTTCATTCCGGGGCTGGTTGGCCAGATCCCGTTTGGCGACGTGGAGACCGTACAGTGCGCCCCCACGTTCACTGGCTATTGCGGCGCTGTTGGGCGTTTGCGCCGCCTTGCTCATCGCCTCCGCGCTGCTGGCGCAATACTCCTGATGGACATTGAGCTCGGCCAGGTAACGGCTGCACTGCGCATGAACCTGGGGATGGGCAAAGACGGTTTTGATCTCGCTTAGCGCGCCCCCCTCGGGCAGCAAGACGCAATGGGGAATGGACTCGGTGGTTTCGCCAACGATGTGCAGGTTGGTGTGCTGGAGCAGATCGAACACCTCGTTGATGGAGCCGGAGGAGGTGTTCTCGATGGGGATCACGCCGTAGTCGGCTTGGCCTTGCTCGACCGTGTCCAAAATGGCGTTGAAGCTGCTTTGCCCCAGCTCGTTCAGCTCGAGGGCGCGTCGTTCGAAGTAGCTGTGGCTGGCCAAGTAGCTGTAGGAGCCTTTGGCGCCGAGATAGGCCACGTTGATCCGCTCTGTGACGGCCGGATTGTGTTGCGATTGGAACCAGGCCTGTTGGCGCAACACCGAGTCTTCAATGATGGCGTGAAACAGGCGGGAGACGTATTGGCCATCCAGGCCCAGCTGGCGGCCTTCGCTGACCAGCCGGGTCAACAGCGCGCTTTCCCGATCGCTGTCGCGCACCGGTTTGGTCACATCGGCCTTGGTGCGGGCGACATCGAGGCTCAGCTCCCTGCGTTGGGCCAGCAGCTCAAGCAGCTGCCGATCCAGTGCGGTGATCTGTCGCCGTATGGGGTCCAGTGGGTGTTCCTGAGTCATGGTCCGATCCTTCTTGCTCATACCTAAGTTGCAACGACAAAAAAGCCCCCCGGGGTTGGGAGGCTTTTCGGTGTTGCAGAATGCTTTACACGCGAATGCCGCCTCCGGGAACGGGGAAGCGAAACAGAAACATAAACACGGCATTCAATATTGTCATAGTGCAACAACACTACTGTCTTGCCTTTTGGGGTGCAAGCATAAAAAAACACCCGCCAGCGTTGGCGGGTGCTGATCCGATCAGTCGCGGCTCACGCAACGGCTTCCTCTTCGCGAACGCTCAAGACGTTGGTGTGATCGTGCCGACGCGCGGCTTCTTTGTGGGTGACCTTGTTCAGTTGACGCTCTAACTTCTGTCCCATCTGATTGATGGCAACATAGAGATCTTCGTGTTGCCCACTGGCAAACAGCTGACCGACGTTGGTGTTGACCTTGGCTTCGATCTGGAACGCCTTGCCCTCCATCGTGATGATCACGTGCGGCTTGATGATGTCGACATTGTGGCGGATGAGTTTATCCAAGCAGGCTTTAACGCGGTTTTGCATGGGGGTGGTGATGGCAACGGATTTACTGGTGATCTCTATACGCATGCAGGTTCCCCTTTATTGACCTTTTGTTAACTTCAGCTTCAGATTAGCGCTGCTTCGGGGGAGAAAGAAGTGATTTCGATCACGAAAATGCGTGTTTGAACAAAGCTTGAACGTAAGTGAGTCTTTGGCCAAAAAAGCGGTGAGAAAAGGTTGTTTTTGGCGAGTTTTGGCGTGATATTGGTGGAGATAAGCCGAGCCGTTTAGGGGCCATTTCAGGATGAAAACACAGGTTTGGGATCGGGTTGTGCGCTTGAGTCACTGGTCTCTGGTCGTGCTGGTTGTTGGTTGTTGGTTGAGTGCAGAGCTTGGGGCGATGGAGTGGCATCAGACCTGTGCTTACCTGCTATTGGCGGTGCTGGTTACGCGCTTGAGTTGGGGACTCTTTGGCAGTGAAACGGCGCGTTTGCGGCCTTTGTTTCGCCCACCGGGCGCTGTGGTGCAATACGTGCGGCAGTGGCGCAGCCAGCGTCAGCCAGAATTGGGTCACAATCCCGCCGGCGGCTATATGGTGCTGTTGATGTTTGCGCTGCTCAGTCTGCAGTTGATCACCGGCCTGTTTGCCAGCGATGACATTCTGACCGAAGGGCCGTTGTACGGCGCGATCAGTGCCGAGGCCGCGGCCAGCCTAACCTCGCTGCACCACCTGAATTTTACTTGGATCAAGGTGGCGATCGGCTGCCACTTACTGGCCATCATCCTCTACCGTTGCAAAGGGATCCGTTTGGTTCCCGCCATGCTGACCGGTTACCACCAAGGTGTTGAGGGCCAGGTATTATTGCGTCAAGCCTGGCCAGCTCTGTTGCTGTTGGGCGGCATGCTGGCGGCGGTGCTCTGGGGCTTGATCCTGCCGCTGTGGTAACGGGCGGCAGAGCGCGGCTCAGTCGGGCAGCTCAGTCGGGCAGCTGACTTAGCCACCCCGCCAAGTCGCTTGCGACCGATTTGTTGTGCTCAGCCAGAAAACGCAAGAGGCGCTGAGGCGTGGCATTGACCACATGCTCAGGCGCGAATCCCACCTGTAGGGCGGCGGCAATGCAGTGCTCAAACCGACCGATGTCGTAACTGATGTGCGCATCGGAGCCAAAGCTCACCTTCCAATCGTGATGTGCGATCCGCTCCAGCAGCTTGAGGCAATGGGGAGCGCTACCGGCACGTGAGTGGCCAAATGAGCTGTTGTTGATCTCCAGCAGCACGTTGTGTGCCTTGGCCGCCAAGATCACTTCGTCGATCTCAATGGGGTACTTCGGGTTGCCGGGGTGGCCAATGATCTGACAATGACCGCTGCTGATCGCGGCGATCATCGCCTTGGTGTGGCTGAGCCGATCCGACGGGGCAAAGACCGGTTCATGAAAGCTGGCTATCAGCATGTCGAGACCGGCTAAGATCCGCTCCGGAACGTGGATCCCGTCGGCTTCAATGTTGGCTTCCATACCGCGTAATATCGCGACATTGTCGATCACAGGCGGGATAACCCGGCGATTGAGAAAGTGCCAGAAGTGCGGCGCATCTGGCATGGGCGGGGCGTGATCGGTCAGGCAAAAGGCTTGCAGGCCGCGCGCTTTGGCGGCCTCAAGCAGCTCTTGTACTGTGCTGTATGCGTGGGTGCTGGCGATGGTGTGACTGTGGGTGTCCGTCAGGATCTGCATGGGGCTCACTTCCTTGGGTTGTGGCCCCCATTATGTCACCGTCGCGCCGTAAGTGAACGGCAGCCTGATGAGGTTGGCTCAGTCCGCTTTATACTGCTGATGGCAGCCTTTGCAGTTTTTCCCGACCGCACCGAAGGCCTTCGCCATGGCTTTGGGATCGCCGCTGGCGCTGATCTGCGCCAGCTCGGCGGTGGCCGCGACGAATTGTTCGGCTTTGGCGTCAAACTCACTGCGATCTTGCCAGATCTTTGCCAGCGCGTCGGTTTTGCCCTGATCGGAGCCGGCGATAAAGCCGTTAAACGGGATCGCCGAGAGCATCGCCAGATGTTGGGCGCGCTCGGCAAAGATCGCCGCATCCATCGGCTTCTTGTTCTTCAGCATGGCACCCATATCGGCAAAGTTTTCTTTGATCAGGCCAAAGGCCGCCTGGCGATAGGCGATGGCATCTTCACTGACGTCGAATGCGCCCTTGGCCTGTACGGCGCCCATCATCAATAAGCTGGTAAGCAACACTGCAGCTTTCTTCATTGTCTTCCTTCCTTGGTTGGTGTTGTGTCTCCGATGAGCCGGAGTGAACGATTGTAAAATAAACAGAATGCGGGGGCGAGCAGTTCACGTTCTCGGTTGGGTTGTGACGACGCTCGCAAATTTCTCTTGGCGTGATGGCGCTTGTATCGATGTAGTGGTGTACTGCGCAGCCATTACGGCATTACAGAGAAACATCACGATGGATCCACGCTGGAACAACTTGCTTGCCCTGATCGCCAACGAAAACTCAGCAGAAAACTTGGATGGCTTACTCAGCATGCTGCTGAGTCATGATGAGCGCCACGCCGTGGCCGGTCGGCTCGCCGTCTTTAAGGCGTTGCTGCAGGGGGAGATGAGTCAGCGCCAGATGTCTGTCGAGTTGGGGGTCAGTATTGCCACCATCACTCGTGCCTCAAATAACCTGAAGTCGATGAGCGACGAAGCGCGTCTGGCGCTGAGCCGGATGCTTCAGGTTTCTTAATCAAAACAACAATAAAATCCTCGGAGTAGACAGATGTCTGAGATCGCAGCCACCGCTCACCAGAGCAAAAAGATGCCCGGAATTCTGGGCGGCGCCATGATTGTCGCCGGTACCTCCATTGGTGCTGGTATGTTTGCCTTGCCGGTGTACAGCGCCGGCATGTGGTTTGCTGTGTCGATGGCGATGATGGTGTTGGTGTGGTTTTGCGCCTACAGCTCCAGCTTGTACTTGACCGAAGCCAGCCTCAATTACAAAGAGGGCGCCAGCTACGCCACGATCGCCCAGGACACACTGGGGCCGATCGGTAAGCTGTTGGCGACCGGTACCGTGGCCTTTGTCTGCTTTATCCTGACCTACGCCTACATCTCAGGTGGCAGCTCTGTGGTGGGCCAGACATTGGGCAATGCCCTGGGTATGGAAGTGGGCCACATCGGCTCGGCACTGCTCTTTACCGTCGTGCTGGCCAGTGTGGTGATCGCCGGCTCCCGCGCGGTGGATCGCGTGTCCACCATCATGCTCGGCGGTATGGTGTTGACCTTCTTCAGCTCGACCTCCTTGCTGGCGGGTAACGCCTCGGCGGATGTCTTGTTTCCTGCCGTCGGTTTGACCGAGTCGCTGCCCTACATCTGGATCGCGATCCCGGTGCTGGTGACCAGCTTTGGTTTCCACGGCACCGTACCATCCCTGGTCAAGCACTATAAGAAAGACGCCGGTCGCGTCCGTCTGGCGCTGCTGTGCGGCACCATGCTGACCATGCTGGTGTACGTGGTTTGGCAGTTGGCGATCATGGGCAATGTGCCGCGTGATCAATTCTCCGAGGTGATCGCCCAAGGCGGCAACGTCGCCACCTTGATCAGCGCGGTAGGCCAATCTGCCGATGTGGTTGGCGTGGAAGCGGCATTGATGCTGTTTGGTAATATGGCATTGGCCAGCTCCTTTATCGGCGTGGCGCTGGGTCTGCAAGATCTGATCAAAGACGTATTGAAGCTGGACGACTCGCTGCACAGCACCTTGAAGGCAGCGGCCATTACCTTCTTGCCTGCGCTGCTGTTGTGCATGGCGATGCCACACGGCTTCATCACCGCCATCGGTTTTGCGGCACTGGCTGCCTCTGTCTTTGTCCTGGTGTTGCCGGCGCTGATGGCTCGAGTGTTGCGTAAGCGCCAGATCGACAATGGTTTCAAAACGGCCGGTGGCATGCTGCGTCTGGATTTTGTCCTGGGCTTTGGTGTGCTGGCGGTTCTGGTTGAGATCGTGCACCTAGCGGGGCTGCTGCCCGAGTTCGGTTAAGTCCGCGCTCATAAGCACGAAAAACGCCGCTGCGGGTTGAGCCCGCAGCGGCGTTTTTGTTTGGCGTCGGTGCACGCCGGTCGTTGATGGCGAAGCTTACTCCGCCAAGCTGACGCCAATGTTGGAGACGCCACTGTCACGCAATTCTTTGCGCAGCGCTTTGATCGCTTCCGGATCGGTCTTCTCTTGCTCTTCCACCCACTCCAGCAGTTGCTCCTGAATGGCTTTTTCGTCCGCCATCAGCGGATGATCGAAGATGTAGTCATCCAAGGCTTTTTCGCTGTTCAGATCGTCCGGCAGATCGCTGGCTTCGATGAAGGCGGCGACGGTGCTGCTGGAAAGCTTAGAGACGTTGATCAGATCAGCATCGATCTTCTGTTGTAGCGCGGTCAGGATGGTGGAAAGGGCCATCAGCGCATCGGTGGCCGGATAGACGCCATAGAAGTCGTGATCGCCATGGTCAGGCATCAAGGCTTCCAGTTGATCCAACATCCGGTCGTAGTTGAGCTTGAAGTTGGGCGTGTACAACGACTGCCACAACATGTCCTGAATGGTGCTGGCTTTCTGGCTGTCTTCCTGCTCGGTGATCTGGGCAAACAGCTGGTAGTTAGGCAGCATGCGTTCGGATAACGCGACCGCAAACAAGATCTTCTGGTTGCTGCTGAGTTCTTTGATGCGGTTAAAGAAACCGGATTTGGCTGTCATCGATATTCCTGTCATGCCGCCAAATAGGGTCGGGCGGCGTTGGCTACTTGATTGAGTTGGTCCTGCAGATCCAACAGCTCAGGTTCCAGATCGTCGATATTGCTGCCTCGCTTAAGGGCGGTTTCGATCTGGGCGCAGAGTTCTTGCAATGTCGGTACTCCAGAGTAGCAGGTTGCCCCATGGAGTTTATGCACACAGCGCAGAAGGGCGTCATTTTCACCTAATGCCAGTGCTTGATCCAGTGCCTCGCGCGTTTCCGGGATACTGTCTACCAGCATAGTCAACATCTCTCTGGCCAGCTGCGGATTGCCGCCAGCCTGGCTGAGGGCCATTGGCCAATCGACCAGACCGCCATTGTCACCTTGCTGCACCACCCATCGGGCCAGCATCTGCGCCAGCGCCTGTTCGTCGATCGGCTTGGTGAGGCAATCGTCCATGCCCGCGGCGAGGATCCGGGCCAGCTCGTCGCTGACGGTGTGGGCCGTCACGGCGATGATCGGCGTATGGCGGTTGAGTGAATCTAACCGGATGCTCTGTGTGGCTTGCAGGCCGTCGACCATCGGCATCTGAATGTCCATAAAGATGGCGTCATATTGGCGCCGCTGACAGTGCTCGATGGCGGCTTGACCACCGGCGACGGTGTCGACATGGGCAACGTGCTCGGCCAGCAGGGTGGCGATCAACTTCAGGTTGGCCGGGTTGTCATCGACCGCCAGCACCGTCAAGGGTTGGATCGACGGTTGGGGACTCGGCACCTCGGGTTTGGGCGGCGGCAGCGTGGCGGGTTGCAGCTCGGCGGGACGCTTGCTGAGGCTGTCGTGCAGACGCCGTTCACTCAGCGGGAGTTTGACCAGTTTTATTGCGCCGGTGCGGGCCAGATCCATCAGCCAGCTCGGCGGTGAGTTTTCCACCATGACGACACAGTTGACTTGGGGCAAGGGGAGCAATTGTTCCGGCTGGCTGAGGGTATGGGCGCTGATCAGCAGATGCGGGAAGGCACCGTGCTCCTGCGTTGCGGCGGACAGTTGCTCGATACTATCCAGGGATACCGGGCGCATCTGCCATTGTTGCAGTTGGCTGACTAAGGCCTGCCGGCTGGTATAGCGCGGCTCGATCAGCGCGATCGCGACGCCATTCAATGCGTCGTGGGAGAAATGATCTCCGGGGGCAAAGGCGCTCTTTTCGAGTTCCAGGGTGAACCAGAAGGTGGAGCCTTGATCGGGGTGCGAGGAAAAGCCGATCTGGCCGCCCATCTGATTGACCAGTCGCTTGGTGATCACCAGACCCAGGCCAGTGCCACCAAAACGGCGGGTGACCGAGCTGTCGGCTTGACCAAAGGCTTGGAACAGGGAGGACTTCTTATCATCGGCAATGCCGATCCCGGTGTCACTGACCTCACCGCGCAGGGTGATCTTGTCGCTGGTTTCGTCCGCCAACTCGAGATTGAGGCAGACCGAGCCGTGCTCGGTAAACTTGATGGCATTGCCGATCAGGTTGGTGAGCACCTGCTGGATCCGCATGACGTCGCCGGAGAGGTGATCGGGGATCTGCGGGCTGGTCGAGACCACGATCTCCAGCCCTTTGTCGTAGCCAGCGGCGCTGATCAACTGCAGGGTTTCATCCAGCGCTTCACGCAGCCCAAACGGCACATTGTCCAGCACCATTTTGCCCGCTTCCAGTTTGGAAAAGTCGAGGATGTCGTTGATGATCGACAGCAGGTTGGTGGCACTGCGCTCGATGGTTTGCAGGTAGTCCCGCTGGTTGTCGTGCAGCGGCGTCTTTAACAACTGGCGGGTAAAGCCGATCACGCCATTGAGCGGGGTCCGCAGCTCATGGCTCATGTTGGCGAGGAATTCAGATTTGATCCGGCTGGCCTCCAACGCGCGCTTTTTGGCGATATCCAGCTCGACGTTTTGGATCTCGATCTGCTCTAAGGTCTCGCGCAGATCGGAGGTGGCCTGATCGATGTTTTGCTGCATCTCATCGTGGTATTCCGCCAAGGAGGCGGCCATGGCGTTGATCCCGCGCTTGAGCGAGTCAAGCTCGCCGATCAGATCGCCATGCAGGCGGGTGTCCAGCTTGCCTTCGCGGATCTTCGCCACCGCCCGCACCATCTCGGTGATGGGCTGGGTGACGTTCTTGAGCAGACGGAAGGTAAACAGCAGATTAAGCTGAACCCCGATCAGCACAATGATAAAGGCGGCCACCGCGGCGCGATATTGCTCCAGCAGGGCTTCGTGTTTGTTCAGTTGAATGGCGACATAGCCCAGCTCGGTGCGGGGGCCATGAGCGGCGCCGGAGGGCAGGCTTTCTTGGATCACTGGCGCGCGCAGCACCAAGGCGTCGCCGAAGTGCTCCAGTTGGATCCCCTGCTCAAAGTCGAGGTTGTCCGGTTTGCGGATCAGCTCGAACTCGCGCTGATAGCGGCTACTGACCAGGACCTGGTTTTGATTGTCGAATACGGCAATGGTTTGGATCAGCCCGGCATTATGACGCTGGACCTGATCGATCAGCCGTTTGGTGTATTCTCGATTGGTGAACTGCAGGCCATACTCGCAGGCGATCGCTAAGGGCTCTATGATATTGGTTCCCTGCTTGAGCAGGGTATTTTCCAGCTCGGCAAAGCGACTGGAGGTAAAATAGCCGCCCAGCAGCAGGCCCACTAACATGGTGGGTGCCAGAGCCAAAACCATGACCCAAGTGCGCAGACTGTATTTGGTCGCCGTTTTCATGTGTGGGAAAATACACTCCTTAGGTGGTGCGGGTACGCACCACGATCGATCCCATCATTGTAATCAACCGAGCGAATATGGCCCAGTTTTATTCCCCAAAGTCCAAGAAAACTAAGACCTTGCCCAAAGCTATCGAGGTCACCGCCGAGTCGCTGGATCATCAGGCCAAGGCGGTGTGTCATCACCAGGGCAAGGTGATCTTCACCAGCGCCTTGCTGCCGGGTGAGCGGGCCAAGGTGCAGTTGCTCAAAGACAAGGCGCGATTTGGCCAGGCCAAAGTAGTCAAGCGCTTATCGGACTCGCCGGCTCGGGTAAGCCCAGCGTGCCGCTACTTTGCCCAGTGCGGTGGCTGTCAATTGCAATACGCGGCACCGCAGGCGCAACGCCAGATGAAGGGCGAGGCCTTACAACGTTTGGTGCAGCATCACGTGACGCAGCCCTTGCCGGAGCTGGCACCGCCGCTGATGGGGGCGGATTGGCACTACCGGCGTCGTGCCCGCATTGGCGTGCGGATGCGTCAGGGGCAGCTGGTGATGGGCTTTCGTCAGGAGAGCAGTAACGAGCTGGTGGATATCGATGCGTGCCCGGTGCTGGCGGCCCCGCTCAGTGAGCTGATCGCGCCGCTCAAGCACGCTCTGGCCCGAATGGCGTTGGCGCGTCATGTGGGCCATGTCGATCTGTTGCTGGCCGATGAAGGCCCGGTCGCAGTATTGCGGATCCTGCGGCCACTCAAGCCTGCCGAGCTTGAGCGTCTGGTGACGCTGGAGGGGCAACATGCACTGACGATCCTCCTGCAAGATGAGCAGGGGGTGAAGGATCTGCAGGGGCAGTGCCCGGCGCCGATGCACTATTCGATCGGGGAGGGGCGTCCGGCTCCGGCATTTCTGCCGGGCGACTTCTTTCAGATCAACGATGGCGTTAACCGGGCAATGATCGATCAAGCCATTGAGTGGCTGGCACCGCAGCCGGATGAGGCCGGGTTGGATCTGTTCTGTGGTGGCGGCAATTTCAGTTTTGCCTTGGCGGCCCACAGCCGCGAGGTGATCGGCGTGGAGGGGATCGACAGCATGGTCGAGCGGGCCCGGCGCCGCGCCGAGCAGATCGGACTGAACAATACCGCTTTCTATGCGGCCGATCTCAATGGCGATGTGCCGGACAAGGCCTGGTTAAAACCGGTGGATTGGGTGCTGCTGGATCCCGCCCGAGCGGGGGCGTTTGGTGTGCTCAAGTGGATGAACAGCTTGGCACCGAAGCGGATCCTGTACGTCTCGTGCGATCCCCTGAGCCTGGCCAAAGACAGCAAGGTGCTGGAACAACAGGGATATTACCTAAAGCGGCTTGGCCTAGTGGATATGTTCCCGCATACTCACCATTTGGAATCGATGGCGCTATTTGTGCCCAAATCGGAGTTGTAACTCTCTATCTCGCGGAGAGGAGGATCGTAGGACATGGTTTCCGTTCGTCATATTCACTTCGGGGATCCGACCCAGGCGCTCAGTCAATGGTTGGATACCCTGGCCCTGCCCCATGCACAAAGGCAAGCATTGGCGGCGACCTATCAGTTTTGCCAGGATCTGCCCAGCGACGACCGTACGCTGCATGAGGCGCGACTGCTGCGCGCCCGTGAGATGGTGGAGATCTTGCTGCCGCTGAATATGGATCTGGAAACTCTGCGCGCCAGCGTGCTCTACACCTTTCTGGAGTGCGGTTTGCTGACGGCTGAGCAGCTGGAGGAGAGCGAGGGGGCGGCGATGTCGACCCTGGTGCATTCGGTTGAGGTGATGGATGCGATCCGCACCCTGCGCAGCCAACGGGCGCCGGGTGAGTCTCAGGTGGATAACCTGCGGCGCATGCTGCTGGCGATGGTGGAAGATGTGCGGGCGGTGGTGATCAAGCTGGCCGAAGCCGTGGTGTTGCTGCGCGAGGTGAAGAACGCCGACGAGGAGACCCGGGTGATACTAGCCCGGGAGGTGCGCGATATCTACGCGCCGCTGGCCAACCGATTGGGGATCGGCCAGCTCAAGTGGGAGCTGGAGGATCTGGCGTTTCGTTATCTGCATCCGCAAACCTACAAAGAGATCGCCCGCTGGCTGGACGGCAAGCGGATCGATCGGGAAAGCTACATCGATAACTTTGTCAGCGGCTTGCAGGCCGATCTGGATGAGCAGGGCATTCGGGCCGAAGTGTACGGCCGGCCTAAGCATATCTACAGTATCTGGCGCAAAATGCAGAAGAAGGATCTGACCTTCGACGAGCTGTTTGATGTGCGCGCGGTGCGGATCATCGCTGAGCGGCTGCAGGATTGCTATGGCGCCCTCGGTGCGGTCCACACCCAGTGGCGCCACCTGCCAAAAGAGTTTGACGATTACGTTGCCACGCCCAAACCCAATGGCTACCAGTCGATCCACACCGTGGTGATGGGGCCTCATGGCAAAACCGTTGAGATCCAGATCCGTACCCGGCAGATGCACGAGGATGCGGAGCTGGGGGTGGCGGCGCATTGGAAATACAAAGAGGGCACCGGCGGTAAAGCCGGGGGCTTCGAGGAGAAGATCAACTGGCTGCGGAAGATCTTGGCCTGGCAGGAAGACGTGGTCGAGTCGGGCAACCTGGTGGAGGAGATCCGCTCCCAGGTGTTTGAGGATCGGGTGTACGTCTTTACCCCGCGGGGGGATGTGATCGATCTGCCCGCCGGCTCGACTGTGTTGGATTTTGCCTATTACATCCACTCGCAAGTGGGGCATCGCTGCATTGGCGCCAAGATCGACGGTCGCATTGTGCCCTTTACCACCCATGTTGAGACGGGACAGCGGGTGGAGATCCTCACCAGCAAAGAGCCTAACCCCAAGCGGGATTGGCTTAACCCCAACGCCGGTTTTATTCACACCAGCCGCGCCCGCGCCAAGATCCAGACCTGGTTTAAGTCGCAGGACAAGGATAAGAATGCCGCGGCTGGGCGTGACATGCTCGAAGCCGAGCTGGCCAAGGTCGGCATGAAACTCAGCGATGCCAAAAACGCCCATGAGCGCTTTAACCTGCACACCTGTGAGGATCTGCTGGCGGCGATCGGTGGCGGCGATGTACGCCTGACTCAGGTGATCAATCATCTGCAAAGCCGCCAGTCCCGCGAGGAGTTTGATGAAGAGCAGGCGGTGGAAGAGCTGTTGGCCAAGCCGGCGATGCACAAGCCGCGGGACAAAAACAAAGGACATATTGAGATCAATGGCGTAGGTAACCTGCTCAGCCATATTGCCAACTGTTGTCAGCCATTACCTGGTGACGCCATCCATGGCTACATCACCCAGGGCAAAGGGGTGTCGGTGCACCGTGAAGGGTGTGATCAGCTGGCCCATCTGCTCCAGCGCAATCCGGAGCGTGGCGTCGACGTGGTCTGGGGCGAAACCTACTCCGGTGGCTATAACGTCACGGTGCGGGTGGTGGCCAGTGATCGCTCCGGCTTATTGCGCGACATCACCACGGTGCTGGCCAATGAGAAAAGCAATGTGTTGGAGATGCGCAGCAACTCGGATGTGAAACAGCAGACCGCCACCATCGAGCTGAAGATGGAGCTGTATAACATGGAATCCCTTAGCCGGATCTTGGCTCGCCTTGATCAGCTCGGCGGTGTCATTGAAGCGCGGAGGGTTTAGGGTGTCAGCGTCGTTGCCAGCACAACCGCTTGAGCGTCTGCTTGCCATTATGGCCCGGCTGCGGGATCCCAAGGATGGCTGTCCCTGGGATCGGCAGCAGACCTACGCCACCATTGTGCCCCATACCTTGGAGGAGGCGTATGAAGTGGCGGACGCCATCGAGCGGGGGGATTGGGACGGGCTGCCGGATGAATTGGGCGATCTGCTCTATCAGGTGGTGTTTTATGCCCGCCTGGGCGAGGAGGAGGGGCGATTCGATTTTCATCAGATCGCCGCGCGGATCTGCGCCAAGCTTGAGCGGCGTCACCCACAGCTGTTTGCCGACGAGGTGAGCCGTGCGAGCACGGCGCAGAGCGGCCACTGGGAGGCAACCAAGGCGCAGGAGCGGGCGGCCAAGGATCTGCACAGCGCATTGGATGATCTGCCGCTGGCGCTGCCGGCGTTGTCGCGCAGCGCCAAGATCCAGAAACGGGTCGCGGCCGTGGGGTTTGACTGGGACAGTCTGGGCCCGGTGGCGGCTAAGGTGACGGAGGAGTTGGATGAGGTCATGGTGGAGGCGCTGGCTGCCGATCCGGATCACAAACGGGTGGAAGAGGAGTTGGGGGATCTGCTGTTTGCGGTGACCAACCTGGCCCGCCACCTGAAAGTCGATCCGGAACAGGCCTTACGCCGAGCAAATTATAAGTTTGAACAACGTTTTAGGGGTGTGGAGCAACTTTGTTGTCAACATGAGATCCCGGTCAACCAAGCAGGGCTTGAGCAGTTGGAAGCCTTTTGGCAGGATGTAAAGTTGCAAGAAAAGGACAGTTGAATCGGATTTCTTAGATTGTTCCAACGGAGCGGCTTTGTTAGAATGTGCTCCCGTCCTATTTAGTCGCCAATTTGTCCGTTTTAGACGATAATTTCAGCGCGATTAAAACCCCAAAAACTCTCAGGTTCAGCATGACTACTAACTATATCTTCGTTACGGGCGGGGTGGTTTCCTCGTTGGGTAAAGGTATTGCCGCCGCTTCCGTGGCCGCATTGCTCGAGGCCCGCGGCCTCAACGTCACCATGATGAAATTGGATCCCTACATCAACTTGGATCCAGGCACCATGAGCCCGACTCAGCACGGTGAAGTATTCGTAACCGAAGACGGTGCCGAAACCGATCTGGACCTGGGCCACTATGAGCGCTTCATCCGCACTAAGATGAGCAAGCGCAACAACTTCACCACGGGTCGTATCTACTCCGATGTTCTGCGTAAAGAGCGTCGTGGTGACTACCTGGGCGCCACCATTCAGGTGATCCCGCACATCACCAACGCCATCAAAGAGCGTGTGCTGGCGGGTGCCGAAGGTCATGACGTGGCCATCGTCGAAGTGGGCGGTACCGTGGGCGACATCGAGTCCTTGCCGTTCCTGGAAGCCCTGCGTCAGTTGGCGGTTGAACTGGGCCGCGAACGCGCCATGTTCATGCACCTGACTCTGGTGCCTTACCTGGCCGCGGCCGGTGAAGTGAAGACCAAACCCACTCAGCACTCTGTGAAAGAGCTGCTGTCCATCGGGATCCAGCCTGACGTGTTGGTGTGTCGCTCTGATCGCGCCATTCCGGCCAACGAGCGCAAGAAGATCGCCCTGTTCTGTAACGTGCAGGAACGTGCGGTGATCTCGATGAAAGACGTCGACAGCATCTACAAGATCCCCGCCCTGCTGAAATCTCAGGGTCTGGATGAAACCTTCGTGCAGCGTTTTGGCCTCAAGTGTGGCGAAGCGGATCTGGCCGAATGGGAAAACGTGATCTACCAAGAGGCCAACCCCACTGCGGAAGTCACTATTGGTATGGTCGGTAAATACGTGGAGCTGCCGGACGCGTACAAGTCCGTCAACGAAGCGCTCAAGCATGCGGGTCTGAAGAACCGTCTGCAGGTCAACATCAAGTACATCGACTCCCAGGACGTAGAAACCAAAGGCGCTGAAGCGCTGGAAGGGGTTGATGGTATTTTGGTGCCGGGTGGTTTCGGCGAGCGTGGCGTGGAAGGCAAGATCCAAGCCGCCCGTTATGCCCGTGAGAACAACCTGCCTTACTTCGGGATCTGCTTAGGCATGCAGGTCGCGTTGATTGAGTTCGGTCGTAACGTCGCGGGTCTGAAAGGCGCGCACTCTTCCGAGTTTGATAAGACCGCTGAGCACCAGCTGGTGGGTTTGATCACCGAATGGCTGGACTCAGAAGGCAATGTGGAAGAGCGCACCGAGAGCTCCGATCTGGGCGGCACCATGCGTCTGGGCAGCCAGCTGTGTCACCTGGTCAAAGGCACCAAGGCACACGCCCTGTACGGCAGCGACACCTGTGTCGAGCGCCACCGTCACCGCTATGAAGTGAACAACCACTACCGTGACACCTTGGAAAAGGCCGGTCTGGTGTTCTCTGGCCTGTCCGCTGACAAGAAGCTGGTTGAGATGATTGAGATCCCAACCCACCCATTCTTCGTTGCGGGCCAGTTCCACCCGGAGTTCACTTCCACCCCACGCGATGGTCACCCACTGTTCGAAGGCTTCATTAAAGCCGCTGGTGACTTTAACAAGGGTGAGTTGAAGTAATCGAATTCGGAAAGCCGGACCGTTGCTGGGTCCGGCTTTTTTATGTTTATAAAAAACTGAGGAAATAATGATGGCTAACATCGTAAAAGTACTGGGTCGCGAAGTCATGGACTCCCGCGGTAACCCAACCGTTGAAGCTGAAGTTCACCTGGAAGGTGGTTTCGTTGGTATGGCGTGTGCTCCTTCTGGCGCATCCACCGGTACCCGCGAAGCGCTGGAACTGCGTGATGGCGACAAGGCTCGCTACCTGGGCAAAGGCGTACTGAAAGCGGTTGCTAACGTACGTGATCTGATCGCGCCAGCGCTGATCGGCCAAGACGCGCTGAACCAGAAGAACCTGGATCAGATCATGATCGATCTGGACGGCACCGAGAACAAAGACAAGCTGGGCGCCAACGCCATCTTGGCAGTTTCTCTGGCAGCGGCCAAAGCAGCGGCTGCGGCTAAAGGCATGCCTTTGTACGCTCACATCGCTGAGCTGAACGGCACCCCAGGCGTTTACTCCATGCCTCTGCCAATGATGAACATCATCAACGGTGGTGAGCACGCGGACAACAACGTTGATATCCAAGAGTTCATGATCCAGCCAGTTTCTGCGCCTAACTTCCGTGAAGGTCTGCGCATGGGCGCTGAGATCTTCCACGCGCTGAAGAAGGTTCTGTCCGCGAAAGGCCTGAACACTGCTGTTGGCGACGAAGGTGGCTTCGCTCCGGATCTGGCTTCTAACGCTGACGCGCTGGCCGTGATCAAAGAAGCGGTTGAAGCGGCTGGCTACGTGCTGGGCACCGACGTGACTCTGGCGATGGACTGTGCGGCTTCTGAGTTCTACAAAGAAGGCAAATACGTTCTGTCCGGTGAGAACAAGTCTTTCGACGCGAACGGTTTCTCCGACTACCTGGCGCAGCTGACCCAAGACTACCCAATCATCTCTATCGAAGATGGCCTGGACGAGTCCGATTGGGACGGTTGGGCATACCAGACCCAGATCCTGGGTGACAAGATCCAGCTGGTCGGTGACGATCTGTTCGTAACCAACACCAAGATCCTGACCCGTGGTATCGAAAACAACATCGGTAACTCCATCCTGATCAAGTTCAACCAGATCGGCTCTCTGACCGAGACTCTGGAAGCGATCAAGATGGCCAAAGACGCGGGCTTCACTGCCGTGATCTCTCACCGCTCCGGTGAAACCGAAGACGCCACCATCGCCGATCTGGCGGTAGGTACTGCGGCTGGCCAGATCAAGACCGGCTCCCTGTGCCGCTCTGACCGTGTTGCTAAGTACAACCAGTTGCTGCGTATCGAAGAGCAGCTGGGCGAAAAAGCCCCTTACCGCGGCCGTGCCGAGGTAAAAGGCCAAGCGTAATTTTCGCTGAGCCTTGAACAAGCCGCCTTCGGGCGGCTTTTTTGTGGGCACCGAGGTGTGATCTTGGCCAATACATTGGCCTTGGCGGATAACTATTTCGGCAAATGCCCCGCCTTTGGCTTTTCTTTTTTCGATGTATGCGCCAAGATCTCCCCAATCCCAAATGAGGTGAAGGCATGCGGATCATCCTGCTGGTATTAACTTTTTTGCTCTGCGTTATGCAGTACCGGCTTTGGCTGGGCGACAACAGCTTGAGCGAAGTCTCCCGGTTGCAGCAGCAGATCCTGCGCCAACAGGAAGGGAATGCTGAGTTGGTAGAGCGCAACGCTCTGCTGCGCAGTGAGATCGACGATCTACGGGTCGGGCTGGACGCGGTTGAAGAGCGCGCCCGTCATGAGCTGGGCATGGTGCGCCCGGACGAGCAATTTTATCGTGTGATCCGCCGCCCCTCACAATCTTAACCTGATCTGGAGAGTTGCATGCCGCTTGAGTCTCAAGCTGCCGTGATCGCGGTGGTGCCTGCCGCCGGTGTTGGTAAACGTATGGGGGGGCACATCCCCAAACAATATCTGCCCCTGCAAGGGCGCCCCATTCTGTCTCATACTCTGTCTCGCCTGTTGTGCCACCCGCGCATCGCTCGGGTGATCGTGGCGATCGGGCCGGAAGACGGCTATTTCGCCGATCTGCCAGAGGCGCAGGATCCTCGGCTGACCGTGGTAACCGGTGGGCAGGAGCGGGCGGACTCGGTACGCCTAGCGCTGGCTGAGATCCCGCAGCCGGATGCCTGGGCATTGGTACACGATGCGGCCCGGCCTTGCCTAACCGCTGGCGACATCGACCGTTTGCTGGCCGAGTGCGAGGCGCAGGGGGCGATCTTGGCGATGCCGGTGCGGGACACCATGAAGCGCGCCGATGATCAGCAGCGGATCGATCATACCGTTGAACGTGCGGCCTTATGGCACGCGTTAACGCCGCAGCTGTTTCCGGCGCAGGCGCTGCATCACGCGTTGTGCGAGGCCGAGCAAGCCGGTGCCGAGATCACCGATGAGGCCTCGGCGATGGAGCGACAGGGCTGGCGGCCGAAACTGGTCAGTGGTCGGCCGGATAACATTAAAGTGACCCACCCAGACGATCTGCGTCTGGCGGAACTGTTTTTAGCTTGAAGGAAGCGGTAATGATACGGATCGGACACGGTTTCGATGTACACAAATTTGGCGGCGTAGGCCCGGTGATCTTAGGCGGCGTGGCCGTTCCCTATGAGCAGGGGCTGCTGGCCCATTCCGACGGGGATGTGGTGTTGCATGCCGTCAGTGACGCCCTACTCGGCGCCGTCGCCCTCGGGGATATCGGCCATCATTTCCCCGATACGGATCCCGCTTTTAAGGGCGCGGACAGCCGAGTGCTGTTGCGCCACTGCTTCGAGCAGGTCAAAGCCAAAGGCTACCGTCTGGGCAATCTGGATGTGACCATCATCGCCCAGGCACCGAAAATGGCACCTCACATCGAGGCGATGCGCCACAATCTGGCGGCGGATCTAGGGGCCGAGCTGGCCCAGATCAACGTCAAAGCCACCACCACCGAAAAGCTGGGTTTCACCGGCCGCAAAGAGGGGATCGCCACCGAAGCGGTGGTGTTACTGCAACATGACTGATTACCGTTTAGCTGCTTGGCACTATCTGTATGGCAAACCGGAACAATCGGGCCAGATCCGCTCCGAGCCGGAACACTTTCAGGTCAGTGAAGTCCTGCCTTTCCGGCCTGACGGCGAGGGGGAAAATCACCTTATCCACGTTGAAAAGCGCGGCCTGACCACCCATCAGGTGGCCCGAATGTTGGCGCAATTCGCCAACGTGCCAGAGAAAGATGTGTCCTGGGCAGGGTTGAAGGATAAGCATGGCGTGACCCGCCAGTGGCTGTGTGTGCGGATCCCCGGTAAACTGAACCCTGAGTGGTCCAAGCTCAACTCCGAGCAGCTCACCATCCTTGAGGCGGACCGAACCCTGAAAAAGCTGCGTCCCGGTGCGTTATTGGGCAATCGTTTCCGCATCGCGGTGGCAGGAATTGAGGATGTGGCAGCGCTCGAAGGGCGTCTGGCTCAGATCGCGCAGGGCGTGCCGAATTACTATGGCGAGCAACGCTTTGGTCATGGCGGTCAAAACGTCAACCGTGCGGCGGAGATGTTCACCGGCCGGCGGGTCAAGGATCGCAACAAACGCAGTCTGTATCTGTCTGCTGCACGCAGTTTCCTGTTCAATCACGCGGTTTCGGCCCGCTTAAGCCAACACGGCTTGACGCCTTTGGACGGTGAGGCGGTGATGCTCGCCGGCACCAACAGCTTTTTCGTCGCCGAGCAGTGGGATGAAACCAACCTGGGGCGCCTCGCCCAGCGCGATATCGAGTTGTCGGCCCCTTTGTTTGGCGATGGCGGCGGTGGCAGCCAGGGAGAAGCTGGCGAGTTTGAGGGCCAGGTGGCGGCGCAGTGGCCGGTCCTGATCGAAGGCTTGGCATCGGCGCGGATGCAACCCGAGCGCCGTCGCCTGTTGCTCAAGCCGGAGGGGCTGAAGCACTGGCAGCAGGATGGCCTATTGTGGCTGGACTTTATGCTGCCGGCGGGCGCTTTTGCCACCAGCATTTTACGAGAGTTGGTGGACTATCGGGATGCGCAGGCCATCGTGCTGACGACGCCAAGCACAACGCCAAGCACAACGCAGACTCCCGCAGAACGCGAGCCTGCCGCCGTGGCGGCGCCGGAGTCGATTGAGCCAACGCCGTCGGTTGCTCCAGCAGCGGCGCCGAGCATCAAGCTCGAGGCGCAGGACGTGGCTGTGGTGCCGGCCCCGGTGCCGATGACGATCCTGATCAGCAACGACGATGGTGTGCATGCACCGGGGATCAAGGCGCTGTCGGATGCGTTAAGCCCGATCGCTCGCACCACAACGGTAGCACCGGATCGCAACTGCTCCGGTGCCTCCAATTCGTTGACCCTGACCAATCCGCTGCGGATCCAGACGCTCGACAACGGCTATATCCAGGTAAACGGCACCCCGACCGATTGCGTACATCTGGCGATCCGCGAGCTGATGGACGGCGAGCCGGATCTGGTGGTCTCTGGGATCAATGCCGGCGCAAACTTGGGGGATGACACCATCTACTCGGGCACCGTAGCCGCGGCGATGGAGGGGCGTCACCTAGGTCTGCCAACCATAGCGGTATCCCTAGTCGGGCGTGAACTGCAACACTATGACACCGCCGCGGCGGTCACCCGGCAGATCGTCGAAGGCTTGCAGCAACGGCCGTTGCCGAAAGACATGATCCTGAACATCAATGTGCCGGATCTGCCGCTGGCGCAGATCAAGGGGACCCGGGTTACGCGGTTGGGCAACCGGCACAAGGCGGAAGGCATGGTGTGCACCAAGGATCCGGCTGGCCGTACCATTTTTTGGCTGGGTCCCCCGGGTCAGGAGCAGGACAGCGGCGAAGGCACGGACTTTCACGCCGTGGCGAACGGTTATGTCTCGGTGACGCCACTGAAAGTGGACTTGACGGCGCATGAGCAGTTAGCCAGCCTGCAGACTTGGGTTGGGCAATTATGAGTACGGTGATGCAGGGCTATGGCAGCCGGTTAGTGCAGCAGTTACATCAAGGCGGGATCCGCGATCCGCGTGTGCTGGAGGTGATCGGTCGGATCCCGCGTCAGCTCTTTGTGGAAGGCGCACTGGGGGCGCGTGCCTGGGAGAATACCGCCTTGCCGATCGGCGCAGGGCAGACCATCTCTCAGCCTTACATCGTCGCGCGGATGACTGAACTGTTGCTGGACGGCTTGCCGACGGGACCGGTGCTGGAGCTGGGAACCGGCTCCGGTTATCAGGCGGCGGTGCTGGCCAGTCTCGTGCCCCAGCTGTGCACGGTTGAGCGGATCAAGAGCTTGCAGATCCTGGCGCGCCGTCGCCTTAAGCAGTTGGATCTGCATAACATCGCCTTCAAGTATGGCGATGGTTGGCAAGGCTGGCCGAGCAAGGCGCCCTTTGCCGGGATCTTGGTGACAGCGGCTGCCAGCGACGTGCCCACCGCCTTGCTTCAACAATTGATGGATGGCGGTCGCCTAGTGATCCCCGTCGGCGAGCAGGAGCAAGTGCTGCGAGTGATCCAGCGCAGCGGAGACCGCTTTACCAGTCAAGATGTGGAAGCGGTGCGTTTTGTTCCCCTGGTGCAAGGGGCGACAGAGTAAACCTTTGATGGGAGTGTGGATGAAACGGATGTCGGCTCGTGGTTTGCGTGCGTTTATGGCCACGCTGTCGGTGGTCTTGGTGGTTGGCTGCAGCTTGCAGCAAGCGCCTGCACCGGTCAGCAGCCTGCACACGGGCAGCAGTTATCGCGAGCGCGCTCCGGGCAGCATTTCGGGGCCAAGCTATACCGTCAAGCGAGGGGATACCCTGTATTCGATCGCCTGGGCGGCGGATCAGGATTTTCGTTCCCTAGCGCGGCGAAACCAACTGGATCAGAGCTACACCATCTATCCGGGACAGATCCTGCAACTGGCGGCGTCAAAGAAAAAATCTACGACGCCCGTTTCCTCTGCCAGTGCCGGTCAAAAATCCACCAAGCCCAGTGTGAATGCGCCCTCTGAAGTGAAAGCCACTGTTTCGACCCCAACTCGCCAAGTAAAAACAGTGGTTGATCCCACTCCGCAGCCTCGTTATGCTGGGGCTATGTCGTCACAAACTGTTAACAAGCAGGCGGCGGCACAAACACAGCAAACAGCTGCTCTACCCACCAAGGTTTCTCGCTGGCAATGGCCAACAAGCGGACAAGTGATCCGAGGCTTTTCGTCCGCTGAGCAGGGAAACAAGGGTTTGGACATTGCCGCGGCGGAGGGAACGCCGGTGGTCAGTGCCGCCACAGGAAGAGTGGTTTACGCCGGAAGCGCGTTGCGGGGCTACGGAAAATTGATCATCGTGAAACACAGTGATGATTACCTCAGTGCCTATGCCCACAACAAGCGGATCCTGGTGAAAGAAAAGCAACAGGTCAGTGCCGGAGAGAAGATCGCGGAAGTGGGTAAAAGCGATGCAGATCGCGCCATGCTTCATTTTGAGATCCGCTATCAAGGCAAGTCAGTCGACCCCATGCGTTATTTGCCCCGCCGATAAGGGGAGACGGTTGTCAGCTCAGGGAGGATACGCCGTGAATACCGAATGATGGTTTGGGAACAACTGGGAGATCCGCCTATGAATCTGAAAAGCAACGCGTTTGAAGATACGGCTGCAGTTGATTTAAGCGGTAATGCAGGGGCCGCAAGTGCCTCTCGTGAAATCGAAGCTCGTAATGAACCGGAAGCCAAAGACAACGCTTCCAACATCGACCAACTGGTCCAGGATGATCTGCAAAAGAACCTGGATGCGACGCAGCTCTACCTCAGCGAAATTGGATTTTCGCCCCTCCTGACCGCCGAAGAGGAGGTCTACTATGCCCGCCGTGCACAAAAGGACTGTGCAAAATCGCGCAATCGCATGATCGAGAGCAACCTGCGTCTTGTGGTTAAGATCGCCCGTCGCTACAACAATCGTGGATTGGCGTTATTGGATCTGATCGAAGAGGGCAATCTGGGCCTGATCCGAGCCGTCGAAAAGTTCGATCCTGAGCGCGGCTTCCGCTTTTCAACCTACGCCACTTGGTGGATCCGTCAGACCATTGAGCGGGCCATCATGAATCAGACCCGCACCATTCGTCTGCCCATCCATGTGGTGAAAGAGTTAAATGTCTATCTGCGCACGGCGCGGGAGTTGGCTCACAGCCTCGATCATGAGCCGACCGCAGAAGAGATCGCCGAGAAGCTGGATAAGCCGGTTGAGGACGTCAGCCGGATGCTCAAACTTAACGAGAAGATCAGCTCGGTCGATACCCCGATCGGCGGGGATTCCGACAAGGCGCTGTTGGATGTGATCGCCGATGACGATCGGGTGTGCCCCGAAGTCCAGGCGCAGGATGATGATATCAAAGAGTCCGTGGTGCGCTGGTTGGATGAACTCAATGGCAAGCAGCGCGAAGTGTTGGCGCGCCGGTTTGGCTTGTTGGGCTATGAGCCGTCGACGCTAGAGGATGTCGGGCGTGAGATCGGCTTAACCCGAGAGCGGGTCAGGCAGATCCAGGTGGAGGCCCTACGGCGTTTACGTGAGCTTATCGGCTCACAGGGGTTGTCGATAGAGGCGCTGTTTAAAGCCTGAACGACGCCAGTGCCAAGTAACAACGCCGCCCGAGAGGCGGCGTTGCTATATGTGCAGCTTAGGGATCAGAGCTGGGCTTTCAGTTGATAGAGCAGATCCAGCGCCTGACGCGGGCTGAGATCGTCCAGCTGGCAGCTGTCCAAGCGGTCGAGCACCGGGTGGGGCTCCGGCAGCAGCGGCAGCGGGTTGGCGGTGGGCTGGGCACTGAGCACGGTCTGGCTATCCTGTTGTTCCAATTGTGCCAGACGCAGTTTGGCGGCGTGGACGACGGTTTTCGGCACCCCGGCTAACGCGGCGACCTGCAAGCCGTAACTGCGACTGGCTGGCCCCTCTTGGACGGCGTGCATAAAGGCGATGGTATCGCCGTGCTCGACCGCATCGAGGTGCACATTGACCACGCCTTCGAGGCGCTCCGGTAGCTGGGTCAGTTCAAAATAATGGGTGGCGAACAGCGTCTGCGCCTGGATCTGGGTGGCCAGATGCTCGGCCGCCGCCCACGCGAGGGACAAACCGTCATAGGTGGACGTGCCGCGTCCGATCTCATCCATCAACACCAGCGAGTTGGCGGTGGCATTATTGAGGATATTGGCGGTTTCGGTCATCTCGACCATAAAGGTCGAGCGGCCGGAGGCCAGATCGTCCGATGCCCCGATCCGAGTAAAGATCCGATCGATCGGGCCCAGTACCGCATGCTCTGCGGGCACAAAGCTGCCGATGTGGCCCAGCAGGGCGATCAAGGCGGTCTGCCGCATATAGGTCGACTTACCCCCCATATTGGGGCCGGTGACGATCAGCATGCGTCGGCTGGGGGACAGCTGAACCGGGTTAGCGATAAAGGGATCCTTCAGCACCTGCTCGACCACAGGGTGACGGCCGCCATCGACACTGATCCCCGGCTGCTCGGTCAACTGCGGCCGGCAGTAATTCAGGGTGTCGGCCCGCTCTGCCAGCGTTTGCAACACGTCCAGCTCGGCGCAGGCAAAAGCGGATTCCTGCAGCGCGGCCAGCGCCGGGAACAGCAGATCGAACAGCTCTTCGTACAGCCGCTTCTCCAGTGCCAAGGCTCTGCCCTGACTGGTCAGCACCTTGTCTTCGTGCTCTTTGAGCTCAGCGATGATGTAGCGTTCGGTGTTCTTCAGGGTCTGGCGGCGGACATAGTCGGCCGGGACCAATGCGGATTGGGCTCGGCTGACCTCAATAAAGTAGCCATGCACCTTGTTGTAGCCCACCTTCAAGGTGGCAATGCCGCTGCGCTCGCGTTCGCGCTGCTCGAGCTTCACCAGGTAATCGGTCGCCCCTTTGGACAGTGCACGCAGCTCATCCAGCTCAGCGTTATAGCCCTCGGCGAGCACGCCGCCATCGCGGATCACCACCGGCGGGTTGTCGCAGATCGCCCGTTGCAGCAGCGTGAGCTGTTCGGGGAAGGTGCTGATCCGATTGGCGAGGTTGTTGATCTTTCGCCCGCTCAGCTCCTGCATCAGATCTTGCAGCGTCGGCAGTTGTGCCAGCGCGATCCGCAAACGGCTGAGATCCCGCGGGCGGGCGCTGCGCAGGGCCAAGCGGGCCAGGACGCGCTCCATATCGCCGATGGGCTTGAGCGCCTCGGCCAACTCGCCGAACAGGCCGAGCTCCTTGATGGCGGCAACCGTATCGAGTCGCTCTTCCAGCACGCTGCGCTGGGTCAAGGGTTGATGCAACCAGCGCTTCAGCAGGCGGGAGCCCATGGCGGTGGCGCTGTGATCCAGCACCTGAGCCAGGGTGTTGTCGATCCCACCGGACAGGTTATGGGTCAGCTCCAGATTGCGTCGGGTGGCCGCGTCCAGCACGATGTGGTGGCCGTCTTGCTCACGGATGACACTGCGAATATGGGGCAGGGCCGTGCGTTGGGTGTCTTTGACGTATTGCATCAGACAGCCCGCGGCGCAGATCGCGCGCTCGGCGTGTTCGACCCCAAAGCCGGACAGATCTCGGGTGCCAAATTGGTTGTTCAGCAGTTGGCGGGCGGTGCCCAATTCGAATTCCCACTCCGGCCGGCGACGCAGCCCCTTGAAGGCTTCGATCAGATCCATGCGGGGGAACAGCTCGGGATAGAGCAGCTCGGCGGGGTGGGTGCGCTGCAGCTCGGCTGACAGGGCTTCATCATCCGCCAGCTCATTGACGACAAAGCGACCGGAGGCGATGTCCAGAGTGGCGTAGCCGTATTGACCGCGCAGCTCATAGACGGCCGCCAGCAGGTTATCGCGCCGCTCTTCCAGCAGCGCTTCGTCGGTGACCGTGCCTGGGGTGACGATGCGCACAACCTGACGTTCGACCGGCCCCTTGCTGGTGGCGGGATCGCCGATCTGCTCACAGATGGCGGCGGATTCGCCGCGCTGTACCAGACGGGCCAAGTAGCCTTCGACGGCATGGTAAGGAACGCCCGCCATTGGAATGGGATCGCCGGCGGCGTGGCCGCGCGCGGTCAGGGAGATGTCCAGCAGTTCAGAGGCTTTCTTGGCGTCGTCAAAGAACAGCTCGTAGAAATCGCCCATCCGATAAAACAGCAGCACTTCGGGGTGCTGGGCTTTGATGGTGAGGTATTGACGCATCATCGGCGTGTGCTGTTCGAGATCAGTGCTCTTGAGCTTGGACACAAGGTCTCCCATTTGTTGGTTTTGGCAAACCCCATATGATACCGCAAAGCGGGGATCGCGCACGGGCCTGACGCGAATTTTCCATACAGGGTTGATACTGTATGATTGTACAGTATACTAGCCCCATTGAACTTCACCGTATCGCCAACTCGGAGCTTGGAATGGACGAAAATAAAAAACGCGCACTCAGTGCTGCGCTTGGTCAGATTGAGAAACAATTTGGTAAAGGGTCCATCATGCGCCTGGGCGATGCGACGACCATGGACATCGAATCGGTGTCTACCGGCTCGCTGGGCTTGGACATTGCGCTGGGCATAGGCGGCTTGCCGTACGGTCGTATCGTTGAGATCTACGGTCCGGAATCTTCCGGTAAAACCACCATGACCTTGCAGGTAGTGGCGGAAGCGCAAAAGCAGGGCAAGACCTGTGCCTTCGTTGATGCCGAACACGCGCTGGATCCGGTTTACGCTGAGAAGCTGGGTGTGAATGTGGATGAGTTGCTGGTGTCTCAGCCGGATACCGGTGAGCAGGCGCTGGAGATCTGCGACATGCTGGTGCGTTCTGGCGCGGTGGACGTGGTGATCGTCGATTCCGTGGCGGCACTAACGCCGAAAGCGGAAATTGAAGGCGAGATGGGCGACTCCCACGTGGGTCTGCAGGCCCGTTTGATGTCTCAGGCGCTGCGTAAGCTGACCGGTAACATCAAGCGCTCCAACACCCTGTGTATCTTCATTAACCAAATTCGTATGAAGATCGGTGTGATGTTCGGTTCGCCGGAAACCACCACGGGGGGTAACGCCCTGAAGTTCTATGCCTCTGTTCGTTTGGATATCCGCCGTATCGGTGCCATTAAAGATGGTGACGAAGTGGTGGGTAACGAAACCCGGGTGAAGGTCGTTAAGAACAAGGTGGCCCCACCGTTTAAGCAGTCTGAGTTCCAGATCCTGTATGGTCAGGGCACCTCGAAAGAGGGCGAGCTGATCGACTGGGGCGTGAAACAGAAGCTGGTCGAGAAGTCCGGTGCTTGGTACAGCTATAAGGGTGAGAAGATCGGTCAAGGTAAGGCCAACTCCATCCGCTTCCTGAAAGAGAACGTTGAGATCTCCAACGAGATCGAAGGGCTGTTGCGGGCTCAGCTGTTGGTGAAGGCCGAGCCACAAGCTGAGCAAGAGAAGGAAGACGCGCCAGAGCCGTCCTGAGCGGGTGAGCAAACCGGGTCAAGGCCAGAGTGCACTGGCCGCTGCGGTGGGACTGTTGTCCCGCCGTGATCATAGCCGTGGTGAGCTGGAGCGTAAGCTTCAGCACCGCGGCTTTTTGCATGAGGAGATCCAGCGGACACTGGCGCGGGTTCAGGCGCTGGGCTATCAAGATGAGGCGCGCTTTGCCGAGGGGTATGTGCGCTATCGCAGTCAAAGCGGCAAAGGCCCGCTGCGGCTTAGGGCTGAGTTGCATGAGCGGCAACTGGACGATGCGTTGATCCGTCAGGCTTTGGCACAACCAGAGCTGGATTGGTTTGCGTTGTGCCGTCTGGCCCGCCAGCGCAAGTTTGGTGATCTCCCCGCCTGCGATCCTAAGCTACGCCAGAAAATGCAGCGTTTTTTGGCTTATCGCGGTTTTGAGTACGAACAGATCCGTTACGCCTTGCAGCCCAATGGGGACGATTAACCGGATCTGGCTCGACAAATTGGCCTGAATGCAGGCTAGCTCTGGTTTGCGGGGGGGGGTTGCGGATATAATTGCCGGTTTAGCCGCCCACCTTTGCGTGCGGCAATCGTCAGTTATTCAGGATGACCGTATGCACATGACCACCGCTGAACTCCGAGAAGCGTTTTTGGAGTATTTCCGTTCTGAGGGCCACGAACGTGTGGCGTCCAGCTCGCTGGTACCTCACAACGACCCGACCCTGCTGTTTACCAATGCCGGGATGAATCAGTTTAAGGACTGTTTCCTCGGGGCCGAGCAGCGCAGCTACACCCGCGCCGCGACCGCACAGCGCTGTGTTCGAGCCGGTGGTAAGCACAACGATCTGGAAAACGTGGGCTTCACTGCCCGTCACCACACCTTCTTCGAAATGCTGGGTAACTTCAGCTTTGGCGATTATTTCAAGCAAGACGCCATTAAGTATGCCTGGACCTTCTTGACCGAAGTACTGCAGCTGCCAAAAGAGAAGCTGTGCGTCACCATCTATGAAACCGATGATGAAGCGTTCGAGATCTGGACCAAAGAGATGGGGGTTCCAGAAGAGAACCTGATCCGCATCGGCGATAACAAAGGTGCGCCGTACGCGTCGGATAACTTCTGGACCATGGGCGACACCGGCCCGTGCGGGCCGTGTACCGAGATCTTCTACGATCACGGTGAACATATCTGGGGCGGTCGTCCTGGGACGCCGGAAGAGGATGGCGATCGTTTCATCGAGATCTGGAACATCGTGTTCATGCAGTTCAACCGTTTCGCCGACGGTACCATGGAGCCGCTGCCAAAGCCTGCGGTGGATACCGGCATGGGCATTGAGCGCATTGCGGCGATCATGCAAGGCGGTCATTCCAATTACGACATCGACATCTTCCAGCGCCTGATCAAGGCCGCAGC
This sequence comes from Ferrimonas pelagia, assembly GCF_039543565.1. Lineage (NCBI taxonomy): Bacteria > Pseudomonadati > Pseudomonadota > Gammaproteobacteria > Alteromonadales > Ferrimonadaceae > Ferrimonas > Ferrimonas pelagia. Next base: position 93,984 of record NZ_BAABJZ010000098.1, read on the forward strand.
GGACGCAACCGGTGCCACCGATCTGGACAACAAATCCTTGCGCGTCGTGGCGGATCACATCCGCTCCTGCGCCTTTTTGATCGTCGACGGGGTGATGCCCTCCAACGAAGGCCGTGGCTACGTGCTGCGCCGTATTATCCGCCGCGCGATCCGTCATGGTCGTAAAATGGGCGCGACCGACACCTTCTTCTACAAGTTGGTGGGCGAGTTGGCCGAGACCATGGGTTGCGCCGGCGAAGAGCTGAAAAAGCAGCAAGCCATGGTCGAGAAGGTGCTGAAGATCGAAGAAGAGAACTTCGCCCGCACCCTGGATCGCGGTATCGCCTTGTTGGGCGAGGCTCTGGACAATCTGGACGGAAAAGAGCTGGATGGCGAGACCGTCTTCAAGCTGTACGATACCTTTGGTTTCCCTGCGGATCTGACCAACGATGTGGCGCGCGAGCGCGGCTTTACCATCGATGAAGCGGGCTTTGAGGTGCAGATGGAAGCCCAGCGCCAGCGCGCCCGCGAGGCGGGTAACTTTGGCGTTGATTACTCCAAGGTCCTGACCATTGACAGCGAAACCCAATTTACCGGCTACGACGCGACAAGCGGCACTGGCAGCATCGTCGGGATCTATGTCGACGGCGAAGCGACCGAGCAGTTGGCCGACGATCGTGAGGCGCTGTTGATCCTGGATCAAACCCCATTCTACGCCGAGTCCGGCGGTCAAACCGGTGATACCGGCGAGATCGTTACGGACGCCGGTCGCTTCCTGGTGGTCGACACCAGCAAGATCGGCCAAGCGTTCGCGCACAAAGGTAAGCTGGTTTCGGGGGCGGTTGCCATCGGGGACGCGGCGCAAGCGCAAGTGGATGCCGAGCGCCGTGATGCCATTCGCCTCAATCACTCGGCGACGCACCTGCTGCACGCTGCGCTGCGCAACGTGTTGGGTGATCACGTCAATCAGAAAGGCTCGCTGGTCATGGCCGATCGTCTGCGTTTTGACTTCTCTCACTTAGAGGGCGTGACCGCAGAAGAGCTGGCAACGGTTGAAGCTCAGGTCAACGAGCAGATCCGCGCTAACCACAGCGTCGATACCGAGTTGATGGACATCGAAGCGGCGAAGACCCGGGGGGCCATGGCGCTGTTTGGTGAGAAGTATGACGATGAAGTCCGGGTGTTGGCGATGGGGGATTACTCCATTGAGCTGTGTGGTGGTATTCACGCCAAGCGCACCGGTGACATCGGCTTTATGAAGATCGTCTCTGAGGCCGGGATCGCCGCTGGCGTGCGCCGTATTGAAGCGGTGACTGGTGTCGGTGCGTTAGCACACACCAACCAACAAGAGTCTCAGCTGCAGCAAACCGCCTCATTGGTTAAAGGTGACGTGGCTTCGGTCGCCTCTAAGGTGAAAGGGTTGCTTGATCGCAATCGTCAGCTTGAGAAAGAGCTGGAGCAGCTGAAACAAAAGTTGGCCTCCGCCGCCAGTGCGAACCTGATCGATCAGGCGCAAGAGATCGGTGGCGTGAAGGTCTTGATCAGCCAGCTAGAGAACGCGGACAGCAAAGCCCTGCGCGGCATGGTGGACGATCTGAAAAACCAGCTGGGCAGTGGCATTGTGCTGCTGGGGAATGTGGCTGGTGGTAAGGTCGGCTTGATCGCCGGTGTCACCAAAGACGTGACCGGCAAAGTCAAAGCCGGTGAGTTGGTCAACCGCGTCGCCCAGCAGGTGGGTGGCAAAGGTGGCGGCCGTCCGGATATGGCGATGGCCGGTGGTACCGATGTCGCTGCTCTGCCTGCTGCCTTGGCGTCTGCCAAAGACTGGCTGACCGAACAGTTGTGATACCAATCAAACTCAGTATCTGTGCATTCAGCTGAATGAAAACCGGTTTTAGAGAAGGCAGCCAAGCGAAGCTCTAGTCGCGCTACAGTGAGTTTGGCCAACGCAGTCTACAGCCGGTATTCGTCAGCCCTTCGGCAAGTCCGCACCGACAGCTGCTCGTTGTTGTGATCGTTCGAAAGGGGTCTTACATTCCTTCACCATCACGGCGAGAGCCTGTACTGGTGCGGGCTGAGCCCATGCTGAGTGCGATTGGTATAAGGAGCCTAAGTGGCACTATTGGTTCAAAAATATGGTGGCACCTCGGTTGGCTCATTTGAGCGGATCGAGGCGGTGGCCGATAAGATCGCCCGTGCCGTGCGTAGGGGCGATCGGCTCGTTGTGGTGCTGTCTGCCATGGCCGGTGAAACCAACCGCCTGCTGGGCCTGGCCAAGCAGGTGTCGGCGGAGCCGGCCAGCCGTGAATTGGATATGCTACTGGCGACCGGAGAGCAGATCTCCATCTCGTTGATGGCGATGGCATTGCATAAGCGCGGGATCGCTGCGCAGGCAATGCTGGGCGATCAGGCGGGTGTGGTGACCGATGGCCGTCATAGCCGGGCGCGGATCCAGACGGTTGAGGCCGAGCGCCTCATCGACCTGCTGGCGCAAGGGATCGTGCCCGTGGTGGCCGGTTTTCAGGGCCGCTGCGATGCCGGGGCTTTGACGACGTTGGGTCGGGGCGGCTCGGATACCACAGCAGTGGCATTGGCGGCCGCGCTCCAGGCTGATGAGTGTCAGATCTACACCGATGTGGACGGGGTCTACACCACGGATCCACGCGTCGAGCCTCGTGCCCGCAAGATGGACAGCATCACCTTTGAGGAGATGCTGGAGCTGTCGAGTCTGGGGGCTAAGGTGTTGCAGATCCGTTCGGTGGAGTACGCTGGACGCTACAATGTGCCTCTGCGTGTGTTATCCAGTTTTCAGGATGGCAGCGGTACTTTGATCACCTATGAGGATCCGGCGATGGATGCACCTTTGGTTTCCGGCGTGGCGTTTCGCCGCGATGAGGCCAGTCTTACGTTGGTCGGCGTACCGGATGAGGCCAATGTGGCGGCCCAGATCCTGACGCCGATCAGCGACGCGGGCATCGATGTTGATATGATCGTCCATACCACGACCGGGGCGGGTAAAGCGGATTTTACCTTTACCGTGTCGCGGCAGGATCTCGCTCAGGCCAGTGCTCTATTGGCCCCTGTGGTGAAGACCTTGGGGGTGAATTCGCTCCGAACAAACGAAGACTTATGTAAAGTCTCTGTTGTCGGGGTGGGAATGAAGAACCATACTGGAGTGGCCAGCCGTATGTTCCAGACGTTAGGACAGGAGGGGATCAGCGTCCAGCTGATCTCGACTTCGGAGATCAAGATCTCCGTTGCGCTGGACGAAAAATACTTGGAACTGGCTGTGCGCAGTCTCCATAACGCTTTTGATTTAGCCAAAGGTGAGTAAATCCTCACGGGTGGCTATAGATTTAATCTGGTCTAACTTTATAATACCGCTAAAAGATTCTACCGCCGCTGCGGAATGAGTTAGAGAGAGAGGAGCAACGAATGCTGATTTTGACTCGCCGTGTGGGCGAAACTTTGATGATCGGTGACGAAGTCACCGTGACTGTTTTGGGTGTGAAAGGTAACCAGGTGCGCATTGGCGTTAATGCACCAAAAGAGGTTTCCGTTCACCGTGAAGAGATCTATATGCGGATCCAAGCGGAGAAAGAAGGCGGTAATGCCCCGAGTGGCAACTTCTGATCCGAAAGACCGGCGCATTTGCGTCGGTTTTTTTTGCCCCGACCTTTTGAAGCCTTAGCGATCGCGGCTCAAATAAGAAAAAGTGGCTAGATATCCAACAGCTTCCCTCTTGAGTGTTGTTTTGTTCTGCGGATCGGCGAAAAACCGTGCGGACAGTGAACTGGGCTTAGAAAAGGGTTTGACATATTTCTGCCAGGCCTTAATATACGCCCCGAAACAACGGTGAGGTGGCCGAGTGGCTGAAGGCGCGCCCCTGCTAAGGGCGTATAGGCTAAAACCTATCGAGGGTTCGAATCCCTCCCTCACCGCCATTGTTTCCCTGTGCATCCGTAGCTCAGCTGGATAGAGTACTCGGCTACGAACCGAGCGGTCGGAGGTTCGAATCCTCCCGGATGCGCCATATTTTGAGAGGCCGCGCCTAGCGCGGCCTCTTAGTCTTCAACGGATGAAGCCCCCAAAAGCAAGTTTCTGCGCGTCCGTAGCTCAGCTGGATAGAGTACCTGGCTACGAACCAGGCGGTCGGAGGTTCGAATCCTCCCGGACGCGCCATCTTCTCTTTGTAAAAAGAGATATCGCTGTGTATCAGCGGCTCGTTTAACCGAGCTAAACTGTTAAGCCTGCGCGTCCGTAGCTCAGCTGGATAGAGTACCTGGCTACGAACCAGGCGGTCGGAGGTTCGAATCCTCCCGGACGCGCC